>NZ_JAPCJA010000073.1:0-17730 GCF_027707745.1 Aeromonas sp. QDB23 | reverse complement strand
CCTGCGGCCGAGGTGTTGGGGCTGAGTCTGCGCACGCTCCAGCGCTGGTTGGCCGGGCCTGAGCTGAGTGCCGATAGACGACCGGATGCGGTTCGTTCCATACCTGCTCATGCATTGAGCCCAGAGGAGCGGCAGGCCGTGCTGGACGTCTGCAATAGCCAGGAGTTCGCCTCGTTGCCGCCGAGTCAAATTGTGCCACGGCTGGCCGACCAGGGGCGCTACTTGGCCAGTGAGTCGAGCTTCTATCGCATCTTGCGGGCGGCTGACCAGCAGCACAGGCGTGGCCGGAGCCAGCCACCGCGTCATGTGCCGGTACCAACCAGCCATACCGCGACTGGGCCCAATCAAGTGTGGTCCTGGGATATCACCTACTTGCCGTCACTCGTGCGCGGCCAGTATTACTACCTCTATCTGATAGAGGACATCTACAGCCGCAAAGGGGTGGGCTGGGAAGTGCATGAGCAAGAGTGCGGTGAACGGGCGGCGGCGTTGCTGCAACGGAGCATCATCCGCGAGCAGTGCTGGAAGCAGCCGCTGGTCTTGCACTCGGACAACGGCGCGCCAATGAAGTCAGTCACGCTGCTGACCAAGATGCATGACCTGGGTGTCACGCCCTCGCGGGGACGGCCTCGGGTCAGCAACGATAATCCGTACTCGGAGTCATTGTTCAGGACGCTGAAGTACTGTCCGCAGTGGCCATCAGACGGCTTTGCCAGTCTGGAAGCGGCCAGGGAGTGGGTGCGCGACTTTATGGCCTGGTATAACGAAGAGCACCGGCATAGCCGTATCCGCTTCGTCACACCCAACGAGCGGCATCGGGGTGACGATAAAGCCCTGCTGGCGAAACGGGATGCAGTGTACCAGGCCGCCCGAGCACAACACCCAGCGAGGTGGAGTGGCAAGACGCGAGACTGGACACCTATCGGTGCCGTGATGCTAAATCCGGAGCGGCCCGAGAAACCCGAGCCGGAGCAAAAAGAGGCTGCTTAAAACAGCTTTGCGCGACAACTATCTTGAAAAACCGTCAGGACCTAATTACTGGTTTCGGCAACAACAGCCGCGCAGACCAGACGGCGCCGGGGAGTATCATCACATCATTAAAATTTATGGTTACAATTACTACATTGATGAAGCGCATAACTAATGCGGTGGGGTATCAATTTTTTATTTATATTTATTTTATTCTTGTTTGGTTAAAGTTAACATATGTTTAGCATGGCAACTCAATTTACTCTAGGAGTGAGTGTGCGTTAGATTGAGTAGCTTGTGATTAAAATATGGGTTACGGTATAGTCAAAGGCGTAAAATATGCTCTCCAATCTTAGTATATTTAGTTGGTTGTTACTTATTATTTCCGCTGGATGCATTATCCTGGCTGGGGCCGCACTGAGAATTCGTTATCAAGATGTAACGATATGGTTTGTTGGAATACTGCTAGCGTACGCAGTACAAGCTTTTGGCTATGCTTTTGAGCTAACAAGCGATGAACTAAACTCAGTTAAATTCTGGCTAAATATTGAGTTTATTGGCGCTTGCTTCATTCCTACATGTGTAGTCTTATTTGCTGTGAGTTATAAGACCCGATTACCCCCACCTTTGTGGTTAGCTAGCAGTACGCTTTTAATCAGTTTTTTTGTTTTATTTGGTCAGTTAACTAACGATTTTCATGGATTGGGTTTTAACATTACAGGATTAAAGAAAATAGATGGAATCACTGTTACTGTAAATCATTATGGCATCTTGTATTTAGCCTATTCATTATATGTGCACCTTGCAGCAATTGTTAGTATCATCATTTTTTATCGCAGCATGAAAAACACCCACGCGGTCTTAAAAACTCAGATTTTATTAATTTTAGTTGGAATTACGCTAACTTGGCTCAATTATATTTGGACCCTTTTCGGTTACACCCCTTATGGCCTCGATATGGGGACGTTTGGTTTTGTTTTTTGTACTATAGCTTTTGCAGTAAGTGTATTCCGTTATGATTTAATTAAGCTTACTCCCATTGCAAGAGATCAGATTTTCAATCAAGTTGTACACGGCTACATCGTAACCGATGCAGAGTTTCGATTAATTGACTATAATCCAAAAGCAAAAGTTTTCTTCCCCGATTTGTCGACAGAACAAATTGGAAAAATCATTTATAACTTTATTGACCCCACTCTATTTGTTTATGATAAGACTAATGTAGTAAAACTTGGCAATGGAAAAAGAGTTCAAGTACAGTGTTCTCTAATAGGGAAGAATATAACAATGGCTATAGGTAGTGTGATTATGCTATCTGATGTCACGGAAAAGGAGTTGCTATTTGAAGAAATGGAAAGAGTAGCCAATACAGATGTTTTAACTGGCTGCTATAACCGTTATGCATTACATAACCAACTTAAGCAACAGATTATTGAAAGTCGCCTTAACTCAAAGCCTCTTTCGCTCCTTACTCTGGATGTACAAAAGTTTCGTAAACTTAATGAACTCCATGGTTATACTATTGGCGATATGAGACTGAAACAGCTAAGTCATATCCTCGGATATCATCTACCAATTAATGCTTTATTGAGTCGCTATATTGGCGACATATTTGTTGTTATCTTACCAAGTTACCACTTAGAGAGCGCAAGCCAAGTTGCAGAACAACTGGTAGATAAAGTCAAGCAATTAACTACACTTTCTATCAATACTTATTGCATCCAACATCTGTCAGAAGAAAGCGATCGGCAACTGATTGATCGTCTGTTGAACGAAGCGATGTTAGTAAAAAAAGTTAGGTCTGATATGGAGGTTTAGTTAACGCATCTTTTTTGAATTGGCTGGGTGTAATACCATATTCTGTTCTAAAAACGCGGCCAAAGTAATTTTGACTTGAAAAACCAGCATAGTACGCAGCCTGTTTAATTGTATGTCCAGATACCAAAGCATCTTTGGCTATTTGTAACTGGGTATTTTTTAAATATTGGGTGTATGGTATACCAAACATAGCTTGTATACGCCGCTGTAATGAACGACTACTAGTATTTAATTGCTTCGCGACAAAATCAACAGTTAACTCTTGTGAGGTAATGTTATTGTCGATAACCAACCTTAGTCTTTTGGAGAATTGTTCATCAGGGGTCTCATGCGCGATCACGGATGACGTTGGTGATGATAATTGCAATGTATTTTTCACCAATGAAAGCGACAACATCTTTTTTTGTACTAGACGTCGATTTTCTATTAATGCATTTAATCTCATTTTAAGCAATGCAGGAAGTGTGTTCTTACTTATACAATCATCAACATAACTCTGCCAGGCTTGTAAATATTCATTTGGTTCATTATTAGTGGTTAACATTACAAAAGGAATTGTTGCATACTCAGGCTGTTGCCTTAGTCTTGATAACCACTTTATAGGACTATCATCACTTAATTGTGCATTACATAGAATTAGTTCAACAGATTGTTCATCTAAGTCATATTGTGCCCCCTTGCATGTTTGGCACAGTGTTATGCGAAAGTCAGATGACAGCTGATAGTATAGCCAGTCCATATATTCGGGATCGCTTTCAACAATAATGATTCTTGCCTTGGTTTCATCGGCAATGTTAATATTGCCATGACGTGGTTTGAATTTAGGAAATTCATGAAATTTCGCAGGCAGAAATAAATCAAACTTTGTTATTATTTTTGAACTGAGTTGACAACATAGTGCCCCTCCATTTTTTTCAATTTGCTTTTTTAAAAGAAAGTAACTTGTTTCGGTGCATTCATCACCACCTAGGCTTGAGGCTGACTCACAAGTTAAAGAGAAATGCAATCCTTGCTTACACTCAACTCGGAGACTATAAGAACAGTCAGAACCAGATAATTTAATATAACTTAAGAAATTATCAAAAGCCTTTTCTAATAGGTCGATATCGGCGTGCACAATTGAATTTGGTATTTCACTAACATGGATACTGAATGACTTTTTGGTTTTCCCTCTCTCTATAAACAACTTATTTTTTAACCAGGGTTGTAAAAGTATTGGGGTGTGCGAAGAAACTCGAGATGGTTCGCAGCATACTTTTGCATTTTCTAACAATTGGCCAATTCGTTTCAGTAATATATGGATATCTTCACCGTATACGCTTGGAGTGACTATGTACGTTGATAGCCAAGATATATCCTGCTCTATTTGGTTAATAATTCGTCCATATACCGTCTGTTCGAGCGAATATCTTGTTGAAAGTTCGCATCTTAAACGAGACTCAATCTCAACCTTTTCATTAAGCCGTTTGACTTTGTACGTATTATTAACATACAAGACTGTCAATACAGCCAAAGATAAAAACATACTAACAATCAATACTAATACAAACAACAGTGTCTCCCCCCATAATCTGCAAGATGCAAGTTTGGCTAAACTACTATTATGCGTAATGATTAAAACATCCCAAACATATTTATGTTGCACTATGTCACAGAACATTATGAAAGTTATGTTCAAAGCACTGGCCGCTGAGCTGGCCAAAGACATCAAATCTGAAAAAGATCTCGGCACCCTCACCCAACAGCGGATCAAGCTTACCGTCGAGACCGCGCTCAATGCCGAGATGGACGAGCACCTCGGCTACGAAAAGCACGCCCCACAAGGCCGTGGGACAGGCAACAGTCGCAATGGCTATTCCACCAAGCGTCTAAAAGGACAGCACGGAGAGGTCACCATCCAGGCGCCTCGTGACCGTAACAGCTCCTTCGAGCCTCAGTTTGTCCGCAAGGGCCAGTCCCGCCTGACCCAGATGGACGACCAGATCCTCGCCCTCTACGCCAAAGGCTTGAGCACGCGAGATATCGTGGACGCGTTTAAAGAGATGTATGACGCCGACATCTCGGCGGGGCTGGTATCGAAGGTGACCGAACGTGTCATCGAGCAGGTCCACGAATGGCAAAACCGACCGCTGGATCCACTCTATCCCATTGTCTATCTGGACTGCATTGTGCTGAAGATCCGCGCGAACCAGCGGGTGATCAACAAGTTGCTCTATCTGGTACTGGGCATCAATATGGAGGGGCACAAGGAGCTGCTGGGGCTGTGGCTGGCCGAGACCGAAGGAGCAAAGTTCTGGATGTCGGTCTTGACCGAGCTGAAGAACCGCGGCCTGGAAGACATCCTGATCGCGTGTGTGGATGGTCTCAAGGGCTTCCCTGATGCCATTGCCGTGGAATATCCCCATACCAAGGTGCAACTGTGTATCCTCCCATGGTGCGCAACTCGTTGCGCTATGTCTCCTGGAAGGACTACAAGGCGGTAACGGCGGAACTGAAGCAGATCTACCCGTCTGCGACGGAACGTGAGGCTCAGCAGGCGCTGGCGACCTTCGGCGAGCGCTGGGATAGCCAGTACCCACAGATAGCGCGCTCGTGGCAGAATAACTGGGACAATCTGATCACGCTGTTTGATTATCCCCCCGCCATCCGGAAGGTGATCTACACCACCAATGCGATCGAGTCACTGAACAGCGTACTGCGCAAAGCGACCAAGCAAAGGAAGCTGTTCCCGACCGATGAGTCGGCGCTAAAAGTGGCGTTTCTCGCGATACAGCAGGCCTCCAAGAAATGGACCATGCCAATCCAGAATTGGAAGCTTGCTCTGAATCGCTTTATTATCGAATTCGGTGATCGCCTGAACGGTCACCTGTAATGGCGTGGGCAGTTACACAGAATTATTTACAGGCTCGTTTGGTAATGAGTTTTGGTTGTGGCACCACATTTATTTATTACTTTTTACGACCTTGCGCCTTTGTTTGTGCAGCTGCCACAGACCCCAAGTTGGTTACCAGTTGAAAACCGTGTTGAATCAACGCTTGTCGCGCAATCTCAGCTCGACGACCCGAGCGACAATAAAGCTGAATTGGCTCTTGCTTGCTGATCCCCAGTTTGGTCACTTCCGGCACTACCTGCTGATAGTCGATATGGGTTGCCCCAGGCACATGTTCAGCCGAGTATTCCTCAGCGGTCCGCACATCAATCAACCACTCTTTGGCCGACACATTCAGGCTACTCAACAAAGCGCCGATCAGTAACCAGGTACGTATCCACATATATACCTCCTTTATTTCCTATAGATTTTGGTATCAATGCAATGGAATATTCCGTGTCGCTCACGCTCTGGCCATTTATTCAACACAGGTGCCAAAGCGCCCCTTCTGCGCCAAATTTGCAATCAGGATCACCAGCCAAGTCATCAAATACAGCGCAAAGATCGGCACCAACCACTGAGGCAACTCCCAGCCGAGAAATGACCACTGCCGTTCGACACAATCGGCATAGGCAGCAAAAAACCAAGGAGCCCACGAATCAAGTGGCAACCAGGCTGGAAAATCAGGAAATACACTACAGGTATTAAAAGGGGAAGGATTTACCATATAATCAATATGCCGTAACGAAAGCTGAAACCCTCGGAATGCACTGTAGCCCCAGATCAGGATCCCCAGCCAACGAAACACTCGCTGTTTCGGATTGATCAGAGCAATCAACGCGGCAGCTACCAGTCCCATGGTGGCTATTCGCTCATAAATACACATCACACAGGGAGATAATCCGAGTCCATGTTGAAAGCCCATGGCACCGAGTTCTAGCAAAACAGCAGAGGCCAGCAACAAGATCCAGGATGCACGCTGACGGGAGATCCCTTGCAGATAGGCAATCATAATGAAAGCGCCTCTTGGGATGTGGCGGGCTGTACCTCAATATCGTAACGTGCGCCAACATGCAGCAATTGCACATCGACCTCGGGTAACTGCTGTTGTAAGCGCTCGATCACCGCATCCCCGGTGCAGTGCCCTGGCCTCAGGAAATCAAGCTGACACTGCCGCAAAAAATCCAGGGTATGGGCCAGACGCGGTTCACCCGCATACAACAGATGCAAGCCGCCGATGATCCCCGCGACTTTGTCAATTCCGGTCACGTTACGGATATGCGTAATCGTATTGATGAGTCCAGAATGACAGCACCCCAACACGATCACCAAGCCTAGTGGGGTATTCAGCCATAAGGCCAAGTCATCTTCGATATTGTCGTGAGCAAATCCTTCGGCATCGAGGAAAAAGGGGCCACCGACATCTTCGAGGGGGTCCTGACGCGGGATCTCACCACTGGTTCCCCAATAGGGTGTCAGCATTTGTGCCGTCATAGCCCACAGACGCATCTGGGGCGGGAGATCCCATAACTGAGTCACCACTGACGTTGGCATTCCAATACTACGTACCGGCTTGTGGGGGTGACGACTATAACGCGGCAAAATCACACTCGGATGGGCCATGACCGGACACTGGACACCCATCTGCCAGAGTGTGTCCAAGCCACCGGAATGATCATAGTGGCCATGACTGAGCACCACCATCTTACAGTCGTTTAACTGGATGTCTAGCCGCTCGGCATTGGCAAGCAGTGTTTGACCCGAGCCGGTATCAAACAGCAAGTTCAGCTCGGGTGAATGCAACCAGAGCGCAAAGCCATGTTCCGTCTGTAACCCACCTTGACCATGATTGTCACAAAGCACCGTGAACTGGATTTCAGCAACCATGGGCCATACTCTCATCATGTGGTGCGATAAACTTGGCTGTGGCACGAGCCAGGCATTGCTCTCCGGCGATACACTGTCCGGCAATATGTAACCCAGAGAGTAGCAATGCTTCGAGCTGATAGATGCCCCGCCGCTGCCCAAGTAGCTGGGCACAGACCGTAATAGTCTGACCCACGGAGATCGGTGCAACGAATCGAACCGTCAACTCCGCAGTCAGCGCCTCTATTCCCTGCGTGAATAAACAGTGTGTCATCGCAGCATCGAGTAAGGTGCTGGTCATGCCACCGTGCAACAGTCCGGTGTAGCCCTGATGTTTCGGGCTCACCAGAAAAGGAGCTCGAACGGAGCCATCCAGTTGTTGCGAGAACGCTAGTTCCAAGGAATCCTGATTGTTGTCACGGGAGCCACAAACCATACAGTGAGCATGACTTTGTTTGGCATTGAGATAGGGTGTCATCCATTCCTTCTTAGCGGCAGGCCGATAACCAGACTGCCGCATCGGATCATCAATTAACTGGCTAACTCGTCTACGGCTGCCAGCGCCTGTGTGCCATAGATCACCGCAGGACCGCCGCCCATCAGGATGGCAACATCAATGGTTTCAACCAGTTCCTGCTTACTCGCCCCAGCCTTCAGCGCTGCTGCCACATGGGCCGCGATGCACCCATCACAGCGGGAAGCAATCGCAATTGCCGTTGCCATTAACTCTTTATATTTAATGCTGAGTTCACCTTCGTACATCGCTGCTTTATGCAAAGCTAAAAATGCATTCATGGTATCTGGACTGGCCTTGCGATAAGCCGATCCGAATTGACGTTGTTCCTGATTAATCTCTGTGTAGTTCTTAGCCATAAAGTACCTCGACTAGTTGTTGTTGCAGGTCAAAACGAATCGATAACCATCTGATAGGTCTTATAGCCCCCAGTCAGATTGCGGGCTTGAAACCCGTTTTGTACCAACATGCGATAGGCAACATGTCCGCGCAAACCGACTTGGCAAGCCACCAAAATTTCTTTATCGACGGGCAGCGTATATAAGCGATCCCGTAACTCATCGAGTGGAATATTCAACGCATTCGGAAAGGAGCCTGATACCTCCAGCTCTGGCGGATTTCGAACATCCAGCACAACTTGATCGGAAGCTCCCAGCAGTAGTTCTTCGGTGTGACAAATCGCCTCATCACCATTCATCACATTACTGGCGACCATGCCTGCCTGGTTCACCACATCTCGCGCAGAGCCAAAAGGGGGCGCATACGTCAGTTCCAGGTCTGCCAACTGCTGAACGGTCATGCGGGCACGTTGTGCAACAGCTAAAACATCAATTCGTTTGTCGATACCATCCAAACCAGCAGCCTGGGCCCCTAGGATCTGGCCATCCCTTGGATCAAACAGTAATTTCAAGGTCACTGGGTGAGCACCGGGGTAGTAACTGGCGTGGCTAGCAGCATGCACGTAAATCTTTTCATAGGTCATATTCAAGCGCTTGAGTGTTTTTTCATTCAAGCCTGTACTGCCAATGGCCATGTCAAACAATTTGCAGATCGCTGTGCCTTGTGTCCGGCGATAATGTTCATCGCGACCGAGCATATTGTCCGCAGCAATACGTCCTTGCCGATTAGCGGGCCCTGCCAACGGCACCAGTGCCGCATCGCCGGTAACGAAATTCTCCGTCTCCACCACATCGCCAACCGCATAAATATCCGGTTCAGACGTTTGCATGGCGCTATTTACCTTGATACCGCCCAGAGCACCTAATTCCAGACCAGCTTTTGCGGCCAGTGTCGTTTCAGGTTTTACCCCAATGGCAAGGATGACCATGCCTGTTTGCAACATATCGCCGGAACTCAGCATCAAATCCAGATCATGGGTATGTGTGACGGGTTTGTCATATACAGCGGTCGCTTCAGGCTCGGCAGGATGGAAGTCAGCCACTGAAATGGCCGCCAAACCGGTTTTAAGACGCAAATCGATGCCTTTTTCACACATATGCCGGTGTAACATATTGGCCATTTCACGATCAACCGGAGCCATAACTTGATCGGAGAGCTCCAAAAGGGTTACGTCAATCCCTCTATGGTGCAGTGCTTCAACCATCTCCAACCCAATAAAACCACCCCCGACAACAGTGGCGTGCTTAGGCTTCTCTGCGGCCAGTGCGACCAGGATCTTATCCATATCCGGTATATTGCGCAGACTGTAAACATGATGACTATTAATGCCCGGTATTGGCGGTTTGATCGGTGACGCGCCAGGGCTTAATAACAACTTATCATACGACTCCTGATAGGTTTCCCCCGTCAACGTCTGCCGAACCGTTACGGTTTTATTCTTGGCATCAATGTCTATAACGTCATTAAATACACGAACATCGACATTGAATCTGTTTTTAAAACTATCAGGCGTTTGAAGTAGCAAGGCATCCCGTGACTCTATTTCACCACTGATATGGTACGGCAAACCACAGTTGGCAAAAGAAACAAACTCCCCACGCTCGAGAACTATGATTTCAGCATCTTCTGCCACTCTTCTTGCTCGTGCAGCGGCTGATGCCCCACCGGCGACACCACCGACAATTACAATCTTCGTCATAAAAATTCCTTACGGTACGATCAATTAACAACTTTTATTCAGGTCGACACAATTCAGCATCAAATACAGCTTTTATGGTGCGGACTACCAACCAGGACAATAAAACAGTCAATAAAAACAACAGCACGCCCGATAACGCTTGGAAAAATATATATGATGTCAAATGCGTCATTTTCATGGTGGCAATAGTTAAAGCTGCTAAAGGGAAGGAATAGGCCCAGGAAGAGATGAAAAATGGCACTTTGAGAAATCTAAATATATTCATCGCAAGCAACAGGCCTAGAAACAGCGCCATGTAATAAATAATCCGCGCAAAAACGTCTAGCTCACCCACCATGCCGATATAGGAAATAAATCCTACAGAGGGTGGGGCCAAAAGAATAAACAACATGGGGGTCATACGAGCAGGTAAAGGCTCATGAAAGAACAGTCGGTACATAATGATCGTGAGTAATACGATCCAAAAAACGATCCCGATGCTGAAACAAAACCAGCTCAACTCGGTATAACCCAATTGGCTGCCCGTAATGGGAACAATAATATTACCTACCACAGGAATAAACCAACTTGGGTTCGCATGTGATAATGTGTAATGAGTATGGTGTATCCAGCTGCTCATCACATATAAGGTGAGCGCAATTTGCAAGGCGGAGCCTATCCCCCACAAGGTGGTTGCAACCATAATTTCCTGTTGCCAGACGACTGACAGCAACAGCAGGCTAATAGAAAATGCGGGGAAGAAGTTTATACGGACTGGATGCCTAACTTCCTCAAGGACAGCCCCCGGATAGCGCCATATTTTGATAGCATAAATAATAGAAATGACTGCCATGCTAATTGATGTGACATAAGCCAAACACAGCCATATTGCAGAATTATGAAAAAACAGATTATCAGCACCTTTCCATGCCAATGTAAAACCAGATAACCCCATGATTACGGAAAAGAAAGAAACAGGGAAATATTCAATTCTTGGTGTATCCTGGCCTGACTCATTCAATATTTCATTTGGATTCATTTTAGTCACCACAATTAGGGAGGTGATTCGAAATTACTACATTAGACATCTCTAATGCAATGATTCTTTCACCACAAAGCATCATCATGACGATATAAGCATGCATAAGCTTTTGATTATCCGGCGATTAAAACTAGAAAAACTGTTAATATTCGACATCAAATTTTTATTCGGGCAATAAAAGTCCTGACTGTATATCGAGTAGATATACAGTCAAGTTCACTATTTTTGTCAGAATCGCCTGATGACAATAAAGCCAGTTTTATTACCGTTATTGTTGTTCGTTACCGAAACTCAACGATATCCACTTAGGAGTGACAGCAACGCCCATGGCCTCGACCTTGCACTTGTCCCTGACGGCAGTTTGCTTTTTTGGGGTGATGTTGTTCACTCGACTGGCAACAATGTCCCGCTGATTCGCTCCCCTCGTGTCCTTCGTGCCCGCAACCGCAACCTCCTGACTTCTTCTTCGTCTCGTGATTCAAGGATTGACGGCCTTGGCTGGCCTGATTGAGTTGCACCAACCCGCTGGCGACTGGATTACCCAGGTCGCTGGCTAAACGACGCCCGCAGTTAGTCTGGTAGACGGCAAACTGTCGAGCTAACAACTTACCTAACATCTGTTCGCCAATATTGCGCACCACGACTCGGTTAACCTGTTGTTCCGCCAACAGATCGACCATTTCCTGTTTTCCTGCACAATTGGCTGCCAGTGCAGGGTTATCAATGCGATTTATTTCAACGCCTCGTTCATCCAGAAACACCAGGCAATCAGCTTTGGTGAAATGGCTTGCGACCCGATCATCATTCATTGGAATGGCAGTGATCATGTTTTGTATCTCCTTCGTCCTCAAGGTGCATCATGAGCGCCTTGCCCTGAGTCAAACAGTCCACAACCTTGAAACGAGCTGCTTTCAGGACATTGGCGAGTGTCTGCCGGGAAACCCCCATTTCTACTGCCGCTTCTTGCTGCTGCATGCCGAGTAAATCAACCAATCGCAAGGCTTCAAATTCATCATCTTTCAAGCGCACTTGTTCCAATTGACTCATGGGGCGAGCATTCGGCTTGAAGCAACTATCTGCTGGGCGGCCGCAGATGTTGCGTGGGATCTTGGGTCTAGCCATAGGGGCTCCTTATTGGCATATGCTATATATACACCTCGTATATGGCATATGCAATAATTGATTACGGAAATGCAGGGATCTGCCTAATCTGTTAAAAGCACGGTTGTTTCACCACTTGTTACAAGTTAACCATAAACTTCATATGGTTAACTTGATTCATCAAAAGGCATTCACGATCTGCCGATAAAGTCAGGCCTATCATAATGAAGTTTCATGTACAGGGTCTTTAGCTGCAACCAATTGAAATAGATATAAAAAAGGCTTCGTTTGTGATCTGATTTTATCGCCAAACAAAATCAACACGCGCGAAGCCTATGACCATTATCAATGCTAATCACTATCTGGAGCAACTCCTGGCTCCCGCCGCACTCGAGCGCATTGCTCGACTCTGCACTGCTGCTGGCCATGGGGGCGACCAGGTCAACATTACCAGGCAGGCGTTCTCCATGCAGGCAACGGAAGAGTGCTTTAGGTCAGTGGGATAAAGAAAAACTCATCCCTGTTTATCGCTATGCTGGAAAAGCTGCGTCGCCACTACCGACGAGCCAAAACCATCACGCTTATCCTCGATAACTACATCATTCACAAAAGCCAACAGACCGATCGATGGTTGAAGCAGAACCCCAAGTTTTGCTTGGTATTCCAGCCAGTTTACAGTCCTTGGGTTAATCACATCGAACGGCTGTGGCACAAGTTGCATGAAACTATCACGCGCAATCATCAATGTAGAGGGATGGCTAACCTGCTGGCTCGGGTGATTGGGTGACGTCCCATAACACCAACACTCATAGTGGGGAGGATAGTTCCATCCCCCCCACAGCAGAATTATCACCTGAGCAACATTAAAGAAGCATTAGTCTTTTTCAAAATACCTGTTGTCGTACTTCCCACAATGAACTGCCTGATCCGAGAGTGACCGTAAGCCCCCATCACGATAAGCTCACAGCCCGCATCGGTGGCATGCTGACAAATCACTGGCACCACCTCTCCTTGCAGCAGCATTGCTTCAACCCTGATACCCGCACTCTTCAACAACTGTTTGGCTTGTGCCAGCTGGCGCTCGTGCTCATCACTCGGTTCGCCGACCATCACCAAGTCACACTCCAGCCCCTTGAGCAGAGGACTGCTTGCGATCAATTCCAGCACCTTCTTGGTGGTCGGGCTGGCGTCATAGGCAAACAGGAAGCGGCTTGGGGCCTGAAAGCCCGGCTGCACTACCATGATGGGATTAGCCAAGGTACGGATGACGTTCTCGATATTGCTGCCAATCAGTTCGTGGGCATGGGCGGTGCCCTGCTTGCCCATGATCAACATCCGCATACCGGATGAGAGTTCCAGGGTCGTCTCGACCAACTGGCCGTGGCGTTGCAGGGCCTCGACCCCTGACACCCCCAAACCAGCCAGATATTCCTTGCCACTGTCCAGCAGAATGCGCCCCTGTTCATGGGCGAGACGGCTGCGTTGGTGATCCAGCTCGGCGAGCTCCTTGAGCAAATGCTCGCGGCTGCCCAGGCCGATATTGCCGGAGAGATCGGCTTGTCCTTCAAACTCATTTTTTTCCAATACGTGCAGTAGAGTGACAGGTAACCCAGTGTTGGCTGCGGCCCATGCCGCAGCATCACACACAGCTGTCATGGCAGGTGAACCATCGATACAGGCAAAAATGTTTGTCATGGTAAATTCCTTCTTGTGATCAGTGTCCAGCCAGCAGCTTTTCAACTTCTTCCGGTTTATCGTGAACGCCAAAGCGGTCAACGATAGTGGTACTCGCCTCGTTCAAGCCAATCAGCTCTACGTCTGTGCCCTCACGGCGGAACTTGATGACCACCTTGTCCAGTACGGTGACAGCGGTGATATCCCAGAAGTGGGCGTGGGTGAGGTCGATCACCACTTTTTCTACCACTTCCTTGAAATCAAATCCGGCAAAAAACTGTTCGGCACTGGCGAAAAACACCTGGCCCCGAACCTGATAGGTGCGTACCTCGCCATGACGCTCACTGTCACTCTTGACCAGCATGAAGCGAGCAACCTTGTTGGCAAAGAACAAGGAGGCGAGCAGTACCCCGACAAATACCCCGAGCGCCAGGTTATGGGTAGCGACGACCACTGCCACTGTTGCGATCATCACGATATTAGTGGAGAGCGGGTGCTTCTTGAGATTACGAACCGACTCCCAGGAAAACGTCCCGATAGAGACCATGATCATCACGGCTACCAGGGCTGCCATGGGGATCTGGCGGATCCACTCATCCATGAAGACCACCATCAGGATGAGCAGGGTGCCAGCGACAAAGGTGGAGAGGCGGCCACGGCCACCGGATTTGATGTTGATGATGGACTGACCAATCATGGCGCAGCCCGCCATGCCACCCATCAGGCCCGCGCCGATATTCGCGATCCCCTGGCCCTTGCACTCGCGATTGCGGTCGCTGCTGGTATCCGTCAGGTCATCGACAATGGCTGCCGTCATCATGGATTCGAGCAGACCAACCACGGCTAGGCCCGCAGAGTAGGGGAAGATAATCGCCAGCGTCTCCAGATTGAGCGGCACTTCGGGCCACAGGAAGATGGGCAGAGTATCGGGTAGCTCGCCCATATCGCCTACAGTACGGATATCGATGCCCATGGTGATGGCGACTGCCGTCAGGATCACGATGCAGAGCAGCGGAGAAGGCACTAGCTTGCCTACCACCGGAATAAGCGGGAACAAATAGATGATGCCAAGGCCCGCCGCCGTCATGGCGTAGACCTGCCAGGTGACGTTGGTAAGCTCTGGTAGCTGGGCCATAAAGATGAGGATCGCCAACGCATTGACGAAGCCGGTGACCACGGAACGGGAGACAAACCGCATCAGGCTGCCGAGCTTCAAGTAACCAGCCGCGATCTGGAGTACCCCAGTGAGCAGAGTTGCTGCCAGCAGATATTGCAGGCCGTGCTCTTTGACCAGGGTCACCATCAAGAGCGCCATAGCGCCTGTGGCTGCCGAGATCATGCCTGGACGACCGCCGACAAAAGCGATGACCACTGCGATGCAGAAGGAGGCATATAGGCCGACCTTGGGGTCTACTCCAGCGATGATGGAGAAGGCGATGGCTTCTGGGATCAGCGCCAAGGCCACCACGATTCCGGCTAACAGGTCTCCACGGATGTTGGAGAACCACTCTTGTCTTGCACGTTCCAGCATGCCGGGGACAGAGGCGTTTAACGGGTGTTTCTGGGCATTTATTGAACACATGTCATCTTAAGACTTCCTTAATTTTGGTGATGTAGTTTAGCAATATACATATTTTGTGACATTAATCACATGCACGCCTTTTAGTGAGAAAATCAACAATAGTGATTTTGATCGTGCTGTTACTATGTTGCTGCAACATGGTATGTGCAGGAGTTATTTAACTAGATGATTTTATTTTGAGGTTATTCGCGGAGTCGTCATGCCTTACATTTTGAAAATTAAAATTGTGCCATTTATTTTTTTGTTGGCCTTTTATTTCGCGTTCATGTTGAACTGGCCTGGTGTACTCCATTTCTATGATATCATCTATAAGTTGGAGGGTTTCAAACTTGGGTTTGCAATTTCTCTTCCAATTTTATTAGTTGCGGCATTGAACCTTGTTTTTATCCCATTTTCAGTTCGATATTTAGTTAAACCCTTTTTCGCTCTTCTAATCTTGCTGAGTACTATCGTAAGCTACGCCATGATGAAGTATCGGGTTCTGTTTGATCAAAACATGATTCAGAACATTTTTGAAACCAATCGCAATGAGGCGTTTGCATATTTAAACTTTCCAATCCTGGGTTGGGTTACTATTGTGGGGTTTATTCCTGCTATTTTACTTTTCTTTGTTGAAGTTGAATATGAGGATAAATGGCTTAACGGGGTTATAACTCGTTCCCTATCGATGCTTGCATCCATTATAGTGATTACTGTTATTGCAGCACTATACTATCAGGACTATGTTTCTGTAGGACGCAATAACTCAAATCTCCAGCGTGAAATTATTCCGGCCAATTTCGTTAATAGTACCGTTAAATATGTTTACAATCGTTATCTTGCTGAACCAATCCCATTTACAACTTTAGGTGATGATGCAAAACGGGATACTAATCAAAGTAAGCCCACGTTGATGTTCCTGGTCGTTGGTGAAACCGCTCGTGGTAAAAATTTCTCGATGAATGGCTATGAGAAAGACACCAACCCATTTACCAGTAACTCTGGTGGTGTGATCTCCTTTAATGATGTTCGTTCATGTGGGACTGCAACCGCTGTATCTGTCCCCTGCATGTTCTCCAATATGGGGAGAAAGGAGTTTGATGATAATCTCGCTCGTAATAGCGAGGGTTTGCTAGATGTATTGCAAAAAACGGGGATTTCCATTTTTTGGAAGGAGAACGATGGCGGCTGCAAAGGCGTCTGCGATCGAGTTCCTAACATAGAGATCAAGCCGAAGGATTACCCAAAGTTCTGTGATAAAAACACATGCTATGACGAGGTTGTCCTTCAAAACCTCGATAGTGAAATTGCCCAAATGAAAGGGGATAAGCTGGTTGGCTTCCACCTGATTGGTAGCCATGGCCCAACTTACTACAAGCGATATCCTGATGCTCATCGTCAGTTCACCCCTGACTGTCCACGCAGTGATATCGAAAACTGCACGGATGAAGAGCTTACCAACACCTATGACAACACCATCCGCTACACGGATTTCGTGATTGCAGAGATGATTGCCAAGTTGAAAACCTACGAAGATAAGTACAACACCGCGTTGCTCTACGTCTCCGATCACGGTGAATCACTGGGAGCTATGGGGCTTTACCTGCACGGTACACCATACAAATTTGCACCGGATGATCAGACCCGCGTACCTATGCAGGTGTGGATGTCACCTGGTTTCATCAAAGAAAAAGGCATGAATATGGAATGTTTGCAGAAAAATGCCGCAGCCAATCGCTATTCTCATGACAACATATTTTCTTCTGTCCTGGGAATATGGGATGTGAAGACGGCTATCTACGAACAAGAATTAGATATCTTTAAGCAATGTCGGAATAATTGAGTTGCGAATCGTTGATATTTTAATGAAGTGGTTTTTATAGAAATAGACGTTTAACAGGTAATTATTATGTTTTCAGCTGTCAGAATAAAAGTTGTTCCATTTGTACTGCTATTGGCTTTGGTCTTCGCATTTTTGCTGAACTGGCCCGTTCTGCTCCATTTCTATGACATATTGTCTAACATCGAGCACTTTAAAATAGGGTTTGTAGTTTCAATCCCATTCCTACTTGTTGCCGCATTAAACTTCGTCTTCATGCCATTCTCGATCCGCTTTCTGATGAAGCCGTTCTTTGCATTCCTGTTTGTTACAGGTTCTATCGCCAGGGCGAGAGCGTGAACATATTGTTAAATTGACTTCAATTCAGCCAGCCCTGAATCCAATACCTTTTCCAGATAT
>NZ_JAPCJA010000072.1:0-17921 GCF_027707745.1 Aeromonas sp. QDB23 | reverse complement strand
ATCTGCTCCATGCGGGACAAGAAAATCTCTTTTCTGGTCTGACGGCGCTTACTGCTGAATTCACTGTCGGCGAAGGTGAGCTGATGACTCATGATGAACCCTTTTTCATGGCTCCAGATGACAAACATGATCTCATATCAGGGACTTGTTCGCACCTTCCTTGGCTCTATACGCTGTTTAAGAGGTATTTTTTCGTACCCTTCAGCATAAGTATCTCGAAATGTTTTTAAATGAAAATTTAAAAAATCTGCAGGTAAACCAACAAGGTTGTCAACAACCTTCAATATCGTGTCTGCAGTTTTGCACATGGTTGAAATAGGTGCTGAAACAGCATCAACAATATCGCCTTTAAGTACAAGACCATCAGTTGTAATACTTATCTCTTTTTCACCCATTGAGTTTACCATCCTTGAACTAAGTCTTTTATAAATTATTGTCTGTTGGGCTTCATGGGTATCAGCACCGACAAGTAAATAAGGTGTATCGCCAAGTTAATCAAGCCAACGCTACCGCGCGACCATGATACCGATTGAGGCCGTTTGTGGAAGGGCTGAGGGGCGATAATCTGTGCCGGATCAATAAATTAAGGCGCTCAAAGTGCTGAAACGACAAGGCCCCCGATGTCGGGGGCCTTGTGATAGCGCCATCACTGGTGAGGCTGAGCAGGGCAATGTCGGTCAGGGCAAGTCCAGGGTAAAGCGGGCGCCACCGAGGGGGGATTCATCGACCCGGATCTGGCCGCCGTAGCTGTGGACGATCTCGGTGACCACCGCCAGACCTATGCCCTGACCCGGCGAGCTGTCGGCGCGAACGCCACGCTGGAAGATCTGCTCCGATTTGGCCGGGTCGATACCCGGGCCATCATCTTCCACTTCGATGCGCAGCCGTTCGAGATGGCGGCGCACCGTCACCTTCACTTCGCTGATGGCAAACTTGCAGGCGTTGTCGAGCAGGTTGCCCATCAGCTCCATCAGGTCGCCCTGTTCGCCGTGAAAGAGGGCGTCATCATCGAACTTGAAATGGGTTTGCAGCTTCTTGTGGCGATAAACCTTGGTCAGGCTGGCCAGCAGTTTTTCAATCAGCGGCACCGGCTCGGTGCCCTTGCTGGCAAGGCGCTGGCGGCCGGTAACGGCGCGTCTGAGCTGATACTGGATCATCTGATCCATGGTGAGGATCTGCTCGTTGATGTTGTCGTGGATCTCCCGCCCCAGTTGCACTTCGCGGGTGGTGATCTGGATCAGCGCCAGCCGGGTTTTCAGGCTGTGGGCGAGATCGTTGAGGGCGTGCTGGTAGCGCTGGGTTTGCTGGCGTTCGTTTTCCAGCAGCTGGTTGACCGAGTCGGTCAGCGGGGCCAGTTCCCGTTCGAATTCGTTTGACAGCGCATCGCGCTTGCCAGCCCGGATATCGTCGATCTGGCGGGCGATGGTGCGCAGAGAGCTGAGGCTCCAGAAGGTGGTGAGCAGCAGCAGTCCGGCCAGCAGCAGGTAGGCGAGTAGCGCCTGACGGGCGGTCTGGTAGAGGTAGGTGCGCGACTCTTCGTGATAGCGTTTGGCCGAGTCGATCATCACTACGTAGTAGGCGGTGGTGCCACTGCCAGGATTGCGGATAAAACGCAGGCTGTAGACGTAGTAGCTCTCGCCGTTCTTGATGGTGTGTTTCTTGAAGAAGTAGTCGAGATCCATCCCCCCCAGATACTTCATCAGATCGCCGCAGATGGTCTGTTTGGCCTTGATCACCTCCGGCATATGGAGGCTCGACCAGACCAGCTCGCCATCGGCGCGGCAGATCAGGGTGTCGAGGTTGCTGTCACTGGCATCGCGGGACATCCGCCCCAGTTCGACAGTGGGGCCCTTGTCGTCCGGCTCGGTGGAGGAGAACAGCTTGGCCAGATTCTCCTGCATCCGGGCACTGGCCTTCTGGGTCTGCTCCTCGATATGGCCGAGGTAGAGGGCGTAGACGGCAAACCCCATGATCAGCGCGATGACCAGCAGCGAGCTGAGCAGCAGTTTGATGTGCAGGGAGCTGCGGATCATCTTGATGGGGCGCGGCAGATGAAACTGCATCAGTTACACGACAGGTTGAAGATGTAGCCCTGGCGCCGGATGGTGGAGATGGGTTGAATCGTCCCTTCCGGATCCAGCTTCTTGCGCAGGCGGCTCACCATCACCTCGATAGTGTTGGGGTCCCCTTCGCCGTCGCCGTAGAGCTGGTCGAGCAGTTGTTGCTTGGAGACCACCTGACGGGCGTTGCGCATCAGGTACTCCAGAATGAGGTATTCAAAGCTGGTGAGCACTGCCACTTCACCGGCGATGGTCAGCTCCTTGCGGGAGAGATCCAGCTCGTAATCACCGGCCTTCACCTTGGGCGAGATAAAACCGGCACTGCGACGCACCAGCGCATTGAGGCGGGCCAGCAGCTCATCTTTCTGGAACGGTTTGACCAGATAGTCATCAGCACCGGCTTCCAGTCCTTCGACCTTGTCCTGCCAGTTGCCACGGGCGGTCAGCACAATGATGGGGAAGGGGATCTGCCGTTCACGCAGTCGCCGGATCAGTTGCAGGCCATCCATATCGGGCAGACCGAGGTCGATGAACGCCACATCAATGGGGTAGTCAACGGCATAGTGCAGAGCAATCTCGGCCTTGTCGGTGCTGTAGACCTGATTGTCGGCTTCGGTCAGCAGGGAGGAGAGGTGGTGATTGAGCAGCTTGTCGTCTTCGACCAACAGAATTTTCATGATGTGAACGGTCATAGGGATCCAGGCTGTCAATTAGAAAGTGAATGTCGCTTCGAGTCAATTCGAATCCTATCTTGCCACTCCTGTATCGGGACTGAATCAGGGGGCTTCAGAGTTTGCGGCAACTGGTCGTTTATCCATTGTCCGTTGTTGTCGATGGCGCTTTGGTCAGTTCAATGCTGATCGCCATGCTGCGAAAGGTTTGACGAAATGAGAAAGGTAGCCGGAACGTGGCTGGCGCGGCTGAAGGGTCGGGAGCGCAGCGACTTCCTCTATATTGTCTGGCTCTGCTGGGGAGCAGCTCTGCTGCTCTATGTGCTGGGGTCACCCTGTTTTCTGTGGCCAGTGGCGCCGATGCCGCTGGTTCTGCTTGTCTGGTTGATGGAGAGAGTCGGGATGTTTGGAAAAAAACGTGATGGGGCGGCCAGTGTGTCAGCCGGGGCAACGGTCATTGCTGCCGGTGCCCGCTTCAAGGGCGAGTTGCAGGTCGAGGGGGATCTGGAGGTGCGCGGTCACGTCAATGGCACCATCCAGCTCACCGGCGGTGTGCTGCGCATCATGCAGGGCGGCACTGTCGAGGGTGACGTGAGTGCGCCCCACGTGATCATCAATGGTCTGCTTGAAGGCACCTGCACCTCCGCCGAGGTGGAGATCCTGGAGAGCGGCAAGATGCAGGGGATCTTCAAGGGGGGCAGCCTCTCCATCTGCAAGGGCGGCAACTTTGTCGGTCAGTCCCAGCCCACCGTGGCCGGCAAGGCCGATCCCGTGTTGCAAGCCTTGTCTGAAAACCGATCGCCCGAGAGCAAGCAGCCAGAGAACAAGAACAATGTGAAGAAGCTGCCGCACGAGCCGAAAGGCAAGGCGACCGAGGAGCTGGCCAAGCAGGCGTGATGCCGTTTGCCAGCCGTGCAGATGACGGTTGTTCAGGGAAACAGAGAGGGGGCCACGATGGCCCCCTCTGCGTTTCCCCGTTACCCGTTAGCTGCGGCGCGGCGGCAGCATATTGGTGAGGGTGTTGTCTTTGAGAATATGGTGGTGATAGAGGGCCGCCACCGTGTGCAGGCCGATCAGCGCGTAACCGATATTACCCAGCGTCTCGTGCACCTCCTTGATCAGTCCCTTGAGGTCCGGACTTGGGGAGATCAGGGCTGGCAGCTCAAGCCCGAAGAAGGGAATGGGCTTGCCCGCGGCGCTCAGCAGCAGCCAGCCAAACAGCGGGGTGAGCATCAAAAAGCCGTAGAGGGCGAGGTGGGCCAGTTTTGCCAGTTTGTGCATGACCGGGGAAAGCTCGGGCACGATACGGGGTGTCGGGCTCATCCAGCGCAGCGCCAGTCTGACAAATACCAGAGCGAAGATGAGCAGCCCCAGCATAAAGTGCCACTCCTTCATCAGATCCCGGCCAGGGTCGCCCTTGGGAAAGATATCGCGAAATTCGATCAGGGCGTAGACGGCGATCATGGCCCACAGGGTCAGCCAGTGCAGCCCGATGTTCAGGGTGCCGTAACGTTGTTCACTGTTCATCAGCATAGGTTTGTTCCTTCAGATTGGTTGTCACATCCGTGTGGCATTCCCGCTGAACAGCATATCGAAGCGAGGCCGGATCCCTTGGCGGCAACTGCCGTGCTGCTACCACTTGCCAGTGGCCAGCAGCCTGAAACGGGCGGCAGTCGGAGAGAAAAATCCCTCTACTCTCTGCATGGTATCACTGGCAACCGGGTGGATAGTCTGATCAATGCCACACAATTCACAGGCTTATTAAGCACCTTGTGACGTGAAGGCAGCGTGAAATAAAGGTGTGAAATTGCGTCAGTGGGGCCAATGACGGCTTCACGCCGGGGATCAGGCGGGCTCGATGGCCAGCACCATGCAATCCGGTTCGTTGATGCGAAAACGGACGTTGCAGTCAAACAGCCGTACCCCGTACTCCTTCTCATCCGGCTTGCCCTTCTTGTAGGCGGGGCGAGGATCTTGCGCCAGCACTTCGCTCACCAGCTGGCGCAGCTCGGGATGGGCCTTGAGCCAGGGTTGCAATTGCTGCTCGGCCTCGGCACTGAAACGCACCGCCAGCGGCGGGGTGGGGGCATCGGGGGCAAAGCCGCCACGGGCATCCGGCAGGCTGTCGGCATAGGGAATGTAGGGTTTGATATCGACGATGGGGGTGCCATCGAGCAGATCCACCGCCCCCAGCTCCAGCCACAGCTTGCCCCGTTCGCGACCGACCCCGTGCAGTTCGACCACCGAGAGGCCGAGCGGATTGGGGCGGAAGGTGGAGCGAGTGGCAAAGACGCCGACCCGCTCGTTGCCGCCAAGGCGCGGCGGGCGCACCGTCGGGTGCCAGCCCTGCGCCATGGTCTGGTGAAAGACGAAGCTGAGCCACAGATGGGAGAACTGCTCGATGCCGCGCAGCACATCCGGCTGATCGTAAGGGGGGAGCAGCTCGAGGCGGGCGCGAGCCGATTTGACCAGACCGGGCTGGCGGGGGATGGCGAACTTCTCCTTGTAGGGAGAGCGGATGATCCCGAGGGTGTTGATTTCGAACTTCATGGCGGATCCTGACTGAAAACCCCGGCAATTTAGCACAGGCAGCCCCAAAACGCAGGCTTGGCCTCACTACGCCCATTTCTGCTGCGCTGCCGTGATCCCTGTCCCATCCCGGCCAGTCGGGGGCTGTGCCCGCGCGCCAAGTTGCGTAGGGTGGAGGCAACGGGCGCATCAGGATGCAATGTGCGCACTCGCGCCGAAGGGGGAGGGAGAGGGATGAAACTGCTGATTATCGGTGGCACCGGCTTTTTGGGGCGCCACCTCACCGCGCTGGCACTGGATTGGGGCCATGAAGTGACGCTGTTCAACCGTGGCCTGCACCAGCATCCGGACTGGCGCGATCTGGTGCAGCTCACCGGTGACAGGGACAAGAGCCTGAGCGCCCTGCAAGGGGCCGGGTTGCAGTGGGATCTCGTCATCGACACCTGCTGCTATCGCCCCGAGCAGGCGGCGAGCCTCTCGGCGGCCTTGCTCGGGCGCTGCGCACGGCTGATCTTTATCTCCACTATCAGCGTCTATCGCGATTTCTCAATGCCCGGAATGGATGAGTCGGCGCCGCTGCATGCTATCCCCGCAGGCGAAATGCCCTCTGACTACGGTCCCCTCAAGGTATTGTGCGAGGCCGAGTATCACGCCCGCTGGGGCGATCGGCTCTGCATCCTGCGCCCGGGCGTGCTGTGCGGCTCCCATGATCCCACTGGTCGCATGGCGTGGTGGATTAAGCGGGTGCAGCAGGGCGGGCCCTGGTTGTTGCCGGGCAGTGGCGAGGATCGCTTGCAGTATCTCGATGTGCGCGACTGCGCCGAGTTTGTGCTGCGCGCAGCCGAGCAGCAGTTGTCGGGCATCTTCAACCTGCTCAAGCCCGGCATTACCCTCTGCGACTGGCTGGAGCGGCTGAGCGCCCGGTTGCAGCCCGCCCGCCCGATCCTGCCCGAGTGGCTGCCTTGGTCGACCCTGATGGCGGCCGGAATTGAGCCCTGGCAGAGCTATCCCACCCTCTTGCCCTGCGCGCAGGCGGAGTTTGCCGGTTACGGCTCTATAAGCGCCGAGGCGGCCATCGTCCACGGGTTGAACTTCCGGCCGCTGGAGGAGACCGCCGCCGACCTTGCCCACTGGCTGGCCATCGAGCCTGCCGCCGGGGTGGCGGAACATGCCATGACTCTGTCCCAGGAGGACTTGCTGCGTCAGCAGTTGCTGGAGCCCATCGTGTTATAAGAGATTGGCGTGCTTATCGTGCCGCTGCTACCGAGCGTGGCACGGCAGGTGTAAATACAACGAGAGAGGGCATCCCGCGGGATGCCCTCTCTGTCTATTCGTACCTGATGGCTACCGAAGATCGGCTGACGCGATTCCCCATCCCATCGCTGTCGCTCACCGAGTTAGCGGATGGCGGCCCCCGCGGCTACCAGCAGCTCTTTCAAAATGGTGCGATGGCAGCGGGACTCCTGCTCGCAGTAACAGCCCACCGACAGATTGGTGGTGTGGGAGAGGGCAGCCAGCAGCGCCAGATCGTGCCTGGCGGCAGGTTGCGCCATCTCGGCCTTGTACTGTTTGCCAAACGCTGCCCACTGGGCGGGTGTTTCGGCTGCCTGCCCCAGCTTCATGGTTTCGCTGCTGGGGGCCAGGTTGGGAAACCAGACATCGTACCAATGCTGGCTGGCAAATTCGCTTTTGGGCACACCGCGGGGCGGGCGGCGCACTGTGCCGATCCGCAGCCCCTCATCGGGCAGGCGCGGGCTGCCAAGGCGAACGATAGCGAGGGCCATGACAGCGGGTTACTTCTCTTCGGCCACTTTCAGCGCCTGCCCGTAGCAGATCACCTGTTTCAGGCAGCCCGGGGTGTCGCTGAACTCGGCGCACTTGTCGATGGTGACGCCGTTGCCACCCATGTCGGCGGCGCGGCGGCGGGCCAGGGTGCGTGCTTCACCGGCGTTGGGCACCGGCTGGTTGGCATCGGCCTGGCAGGATTCACCCTCGATGGTGCCGAGGTAGAGGTAGTTGAGGTCAGCCAGCTCATCCTGTTCGTAGATGCGCACGCTACCGGGTTTGAAATATTCGTCGAAGTTCTCTTTATCCAGATTGCTGTTGAAGGCGTAGTTGGCACAGCCGGAGGCAATCAGGGGCATCATCAGGATCAGGCGTTTCATCGTCTCGTATCTTGTGTCGGTGATGAGGACAGTAGAAATGCGCAGGCGCTCCATGTCGGCATCTTGTTGAATAATGAGGGGGACATTATAGGGGCCAGCCGCCTGCGGCGACCAGCCCCGTTTTGCGCCCGGGTGTCAGGGTGTGACCCCCATCAGCCTGATATCAGACAGCAGCAAGCCGTTGGTAAAGGCTGCGATAGTAATCATCCGCCAGCAGCTCGTTGTGAGGGGCGCAGAGGCGGATCTGTCCCTCTTCCATCAGGGCAATCCGGTCCATATGCTCCATCCCCAGCAGGCGGTGGGAGATGAGCAGCAAGGTGCGATCTGCCCCGAGCCGGAACAGCAGATCCATGATCTCCCGCTCGGTTTGACTGTCGAGCCCTTCGGTCGGCTCGTCCAGCAGCCAGAGCGGCGCATCGTGCAGCAGGGCGCGGGCGATGCCGATACGGCGACGCTCGCCACCGGAGAGGGGGCGGCCGCCGTCACCGAGCCAGGCGTCGAGGCCCGCCTCATCTTCCAGCAGATTGGCCAGTCCGACCTGGGTCAGCACCGCAATCAGCTGATCGTCAGTGGCGGTCGGGGCGGCCAGCTTGAGGTTGCCGCGCAGGGTATCCGCAAACAGATGCACCCGCTGGCTTACTACCGAGATGGAGGCGCGCAGCGCCCCTTCGCTGTAGTCGGTGAGCGGCTTGCCACCCAGCAGGATCTTGCCAGCCTGCGGGCTCCACTCCCGGGTCAGCAGCCCCATCAGGGTCGATTTGCCGCAGCCGGTCTGGCCCAGCAGCGCCAGCTTCTCACCGGCGTGCAGTTGCAGGGTGCAGCCACGCAGCACCGGCTGGGGGTTGCCGGGGTAGCCAAAATAGAGGTCATTGATCTGCAGCGCGCCAGCGGTGGCGTGGGTCTGCTCGTCGCCCCAAACGGGGGCTTTTGCCTCTTGCAGGATCTCGTTCAGGCGGCGTGCCGAGGTTAGGCTGGTGGAGAGGTGCTGGAAAGCCCCCGCCAGCGGCATCAGTGCCTCGAAGCTTGCCAGGGTGGCAAAGACCATCAATGCGGTAATGGGGTCGGGCGCAGCACCCGCTACCCCATGACCGGCCAGCCAGAGCATCAGGGTCAGGGTCCAGCCGCTCAGCAGTTGCACCGAGAAGTTGGCCAGCCCGCTCACCTTGGCCATGCGGGCCTGTGCGACGAGCAGCGCCTGTTCGGCTTGTTGCAGCTCAACCAGCGCCTTGGGGGCGGCGGCAAACATCTGCAGCTCGGCCTGACCATCCAGATAGTCCACCATCCGGGTACGCAGGGTCGATTTTTCGGCAATCAGCGCCTGACCGGGGCGACGGCCGAGGAAGTAGAACACCAGCGGCAGGGCAATCATGCCAAATAGCAGAATGGCACCCAGGGTGAGGGCGAGGCGACTGTCAAAAAACGACAGGAAGAAGACCAGTCCGGCGGTGCTGAGCAGGGCCGCGCCTATGGGGGTGATCAGCCGCAGATAGACGTGGTCCATCGCATCGATGTCGGCTACCAGTCGGTTGAGCAGATCCGCCTGACGGAAACCGGCCAGGGTACCGGTGGAGAGCGGCGAGAGTTTCTGCCAGAACCAGACCCGCAGTCGGGTCAGTACCCGGAAGGTGGCGTCGTGGCTCACCACCCGCTCACCCCAGCGACCGGCGGTGCGAACGATGGAGAAGAAGCGCACCCCGCCCGCAGGGGTCATGTAGTTAAAGGCATGGGTCGTCGCAACGGTCATCCCCGCCACGGCGGCGGCGGAGAGGAACCAGCCGGAGAGGGAGAGCAACCCCATGCCGGCGGCCAGGGTCACCAGCGCCAGCAGCAAACCAATGGTGAGGCTGAGCCAGTGTTGGCGATAGAGGCGCAGAAACGGCAACAGATCACTCATCGAGAGAACCTCCGGAACGTTGGGAGAGCAGGCGGGCAAAAGGCCCCTGCCCAGAACTAAGTTGCTGGAAGCTGCCTTGCTCCACCAGCTGGCCGCGGGCCAGCACCATTATCTTGTCCATCTTGGTAAGCTGGTCGAGGCGGTGGGTGATCATCAGCAGGGTCTGGCCAGCCATCACCTGCTCAAGGGTGGTCATGATGGCGCGTTCGGAGTGGCGATCCAGACTGGCGGTCGGTTCGTCGAGCACCATCAGCTGGGTTGATTTAAGCAGGGTTCGCGCCAGGGCGAGGCGCTGAGCCTGACCGACCGAGAGACCGCCTGCCTGATCGCCGACCGGATAGTCGAGCCCCTTCTCCATGGCAAATTCCCACGCCTGTGCCCGTTTCAGGGCATCTTCCAGCTCGGCATCGCTGGCCGTTGGCTTGGCCAGCAGCAGGTTGTCACGCAAGGAGGCGTGGAACAGCTGCGGGTTTTGCGAGAGCCAGCCCAGCTGCAGGCGCCACTGGCTCATGTCGAGGGTGGCGAGCTCCTGCCCGTTGACCTTGAGTTCACCGCGATAGGGGGCAAAGCCGAGCAGGGCGTTGACCAGCGAGCTCTTGCCTGCGCCGCTGACGCCGATGAGGGCGGTACGCGTACCGGCTTCCAGGGTGAAGTCGATGGGGCCGACCAGCACCTTGCCCTCGGCGCTCAGCACTTCAAGTCCTTTGGCTTCTACCTTGACCGGGCTGTCGGCATGGAACGGCGCCGTGCCTGCGGCAGGTTCGCTCACCTCGGCTTCGAGGAATTCAAGCAGCTGCTCGGCAGCGCCAATGGCCTGCGCCTTGGCGTGGTAGTGGGCACCCAGTTCCCGCAGCGGGGCGTAGAACTCGGGGGCGAGAAACAGCACGAACAGGCCGGTAAAGAGGGTGACCTTGACCCCATAGCTACCAAAGTTCAGATGGTCGATATAAGAGAAGCCGAAGTAGACGGCAACCAGCGCTACCGAGATGGCGGCGAAAAACTCCAGCACGGCGGTGCTCAAAAACGCCAGGCGCAGCACTTCCATGGTGCGTTCGCGAAAATCTTCCGAGGCATCGCGAATGGCTTCACCTTCAGCCTGGGTACGCATAAAGAGTTGCAGCGTGCGTAGCCCCTTCAGCCGATCGAGGAAGTGGCCGGAGAGGCGGGCCAGCGCCTGAAAGTTGCGGCGGTTGGCATCGGCGGCACCCACACCTACCAGGATCATAAAGATGGGGATGAGGGGCGCCGTGCCCAGCAGGATCAGGCCCGCCGCCCAGTTGACCGGGAACACGGCCACCAGAATGACCACCGGAATAAAGACGGCGATGGCCATCTGCGGCAGATAGCGGGAGAAGAAATCCTGCATGTTTTCAATTTGTTCCAGCAGCAGGCTGGCCCAGCTACCGGCCGGACGGCGCTGGATATAGGCAGGGCCGAGACGGCTAAGGCGAGTGAGCACCAGCTGGCGGATGGTCTGGCGCACCGCGCTGCCCGCCTTGAAACTGGCCACTTCGCGGCCATAGGCCAGCGCCGCTTTGCCAAGCGTCACCAGCAGCAGGGTAATAAAGAATGTGATGGATTGCTCAGGCGTTGAGCCTTCGATGATAAAGCCGTGCAACAGGGTCGCCAGCAGCCAGGCTTGCGCCACCATCAGAATGCCCTGGCCAAGGCCAAAAGCGATGGATATCGTGATCCAGCGGCGACCGTGACTCGATTGCTTGCGCAACCAGCCATAGAGACGTTTTTGCGTTTTTTTATCCATTACCACCATCCTCGCGTCGAGTGGCGCAAGACTATCCTTGCCGTTTGGCCTTGGCAACCTTGTAAATTATCTGTGTTGAAAATGTTTGATGGAAAAAGCAACCGTCTGTTCAATCCTTGTCCGAACAGATTGATTTATTGAAAAAAGTGGCAAAGGCGCCATTGCGCTCGGCGGCAAAATGCATATAGTAGGAGCCCTGACGCGGGTGTAGTTCAATGGTAGAACGGTAGCTTCCCAAGCTGCATACGTGGGTTCGATTCCCATCACCCGCTCCAAATTTCAGATGCCAGCGGGCATCGTATAATGGCTATTACCTCAGCCTTCCAAGCTGATGATGCGGGTTCGATTCCCGCTGCCCGCTCCAGCTTCAAAACAAAAAGCCCACTCCTGCGAGTGGGCTTTTTGTTTTTCATCTGTCTTGTGCGCCGTCAGACGTCACGCTCACGGTTTCTCAGCTTTTAAGGCAAACCGCAGAGACAGAAAAGGCGCCCAAGGCGCCTTTTCAGATCAACAGCGTCGCGGGAGCTTATTCCTGCTCCAGCTCACCACAGAAACGGTAGCCTTCGCCGTGGATGGTGGCGATGATCTCCGGAGTATCGTTAACGCTTTCGAAGTGCTTGCGAATGCGACGGATGGTCACGTCAACGGTACGGTCGTGTGGCTTGAGCTCACGGCCGGTCATCTTCTTCAGCAGCTCGGCACGGGTCTGGATCTGGCCCGGATTTTCGCAGAAGTGCAGCATGGCGCGGAACTCGGAGCGCGGCAGCTTGAACATGTCGCCAGTCGGGCTGACCAGTGCGCGGCTGTTGATATCCAGCGCCCAGCCGTTGAACAGGTAGCGCTCAACCAGCTTCTTCTCTTCGCCACCGGCAGCCACGTTCATGGTGCGGCTCAGCAGGTTGCGGGCACGGATGGTCAGCTCACGGGGGTTGAACGGCTTGGTGATGTAATCATCGGCGCCGATCTCCAGACCCAGGATCTTGTCCACTTCGTTGTCACGACCGGTCAGGAACATCAGGGCGATGTTGTCGTTTTCACGCAGCTCACGGGCCAGCAGCAGGCCATTCTTGCCCGGCAGGTTGATGTCCATGATCACCAGATTGATGGTGTGGGAAGTGAGGGCTTGATGCATTTCGTCGCCGTTGTTGGCTTCGAGCACGATGTAGCCTTCGGCTTCAAAAATGCTTTTCAGGGTATTGCGTGTGACCAGCTCGTCTTCGACGATCAGAATGTGTGGTGTTTGCATGAGTATTCCCAGATTCTTATCAGTTAATTATCTTAAATTTAACACTCTTTGGCGTTTCAAACCGATTTCCTGACTGATCCTGAAAATTTATTACGTCATCCTGGGTATGAGAGTCAGGTCGGAATATCGCGAATTAGGCATCAGTACCGGCAAGTATCCCTGTGCCACTTATAGGTTCCCGACAAGTCTGGTCGAGCAGAGCCTGGAAAGGTCGTCCATTACGAAAGTGGCCGCATTTTATCAGTTAACAGGAGCATAACAACACTCTTTGCCGTCAGATAGCAACTTTTTAACTCTGATTTGATATAGGTCAAACCCTGGTACAGCAGCATCATACTTGGCCTGAACCGGGTTTTCGCCCCTACAAAATGTAATGGAATGTAACATGTGATTGACATGAATTTGTGGGAAAACTACAAGAAAATCTGCTTTATCGCGCCATTTGAGCCACCAGACAGGTCTGCCTTTGCCATCATCACAGCCTGGAATCCTGCCAGTCAGTGGGTCACAGAACGACGCAATATGCGGCGGGAACGGGCGCTGTGGCGCCATCTGACCGTGGATTTGCAGGTGCCAGTGGTGGGGCCGTTTTGGGGATCTGACCCGGACGAACGCTGGCAGGAGTCATCGCTGGCGGTGGCGCTATCTCTGCCACAAGCCCGTCAGCTGGCTGCCCGTTTTGGCCAGAATGCTCTCTACTGGGTGGAGGATGGCCAGCTCTGGCTGGTGCCAGTATTGACGGATAAATCAGCAGTTTGTCTGGGCAATATTGAATCCTTCTGGATTGCCAGAAACCTTGTCTGATGAAAGAATGAACACCTCCATGTATCTGAAAGGAATCAAATCATGCTGGATCTCCTGCCCGACCTCTGCGATCAACATGGCGACTTGCTGCAAGTGGCCGACCCGGTGTTTCAGGATTTTGGCGGCAAGAGCATCTTCTATGGTCGCGCCGTAACGCTCTCCTGTTATGAAGACAACAGTCTGGTGCGGGAGCTGGTGACCCGCCCCGGTCACGGCAAAGTGATGGTGATCGACGGCGGCGGCTCGCTGCGTCGTGCGCTGCTTGGCGATCAACTGGCGGTCAAGGCGGTGGAGCAGGGGTGGGAGGGGATCCTGATCCACGGCGCGGCGCGGGATGTGGGCACCCTGGCGACATTGGCGCTCGGGGTCAAGGCGCTGTCAGCCTGTCCGGTCAAGACCGAGAAGCGGGGATTGGGAGAGCTGGGGGCCGTGGTCAGCTTTGCCGGTGTGACCATCCACGAAGGGGATTACGTCTATGCGGATCGCAACGGCGTGGTGGTGAGTGCCACGCCGCTGATCTGATTCAGAAGTTGAAACCGACCCCCAGGCTCAGCGCCTGATCGGCTGTGATGGCGCTGACGCCGTAGTTGGCGGTGAGGGAGAGTCTCGGTGTCAGCAGCAGGCTGGAGTTAAGCTCCAGCAGGGTGCTGGCCTTGTTGAGATCGAGATGCTTGATCTGGCTGCCGATATTGAATGCCGGAGAGAGCTGATAGCGCACCCCCGAGCTCATATTGAAACCGGATGTGCGATTCTGATCCGCCACCGCCGGGCCCGCTTCCATAAAGAGGGTCACATCATCCACCACCGGATATTGATAACCGCTATTGACCAGCCAGAGATCAAAACTGTCGCTGTGATGGCTATGGCCATTGAGCAGCACACCCGAGTAACTTTTGACATAGAGAGACGGGTTGGATTGCGGCTGAACCACTGCCCAGTCGGCGGCCTGTACGGCCATGCTGGCGCAGGATGCAAGCAGTGTGATGAGAAGCGCCTTGGTCATTCTTTTCCCCTCCCTGGGTCCGGAACTGAGCTTAAGCATGGCACAAGCATGGCACATGCCAGCTGGTAGTAAAGTGAAGCGAGATCACAATAAAATCCTTTGGCGTGGGCGCCAGCCATGATAAACAGGCTGCCGTATTGATGGCTCTAATCATTAAGAGGTGAATCCATGAACAAGAAACTGACTCTGCTGGCCGCGCTGGCACTGGGAGGCTGCGCAATGGCAACAGGTTCCAGCATGGCTCAACTGCAAGCATCCGGCTGGCAGCTGCAAGGCGCCACCGGTGATACTTTCACCCTGCAAGTGGTCGATGGCAAGGTGGCGGGCAAGGGCGGCTGCAATCGCTATTTTGGCGGTATCACCAAGCAGGGTGACGGTGTCTTGACGCTGGGGGCTATGGGCTCCACTCGCATGATGTGCATCGGCGATGAGATGAACAAAGAGATGGAGTACCTGCAAAAACTTGAGAAGGTGGCCACCTACTCCATCAACGGCAACCAGCTGACCCTGAGCGACGCCAACAAGGCAGCCCTGCTCACCTTCAACGCCGTGCCTGCCGCCAAATAAGGCACGCCGTTCGTCTGACAACCCAGTCAGCGCTGACTGCGCTGGCGGGTCAAACGCTCTGATACGCCCTCCCTGTGGAGGGCGTCTGTGTATCTGGCACTGCGTGCCCATACACATCCCCCTTTTGGTCATATGTGTTATCTGAACCGGCAGAGAAAAGAAAACCCCGCTCCGGTATCAGCCGGAGCGGGGTTTTGACTATCTCGGGATGACGAGGGGTTACTGTACGAACTGCTGATGCAGCGCCAGTTCATCAAACAGCTGATCCTGGATGGTCGCGCCATTCAGATTGGGCATGCTGTGATCCGCAAATGAGCTGTAAGGATCGCTCCCGTTGTTCGTTGCGACACCTTGCACTGCCGAGTCCAGTTGTGCCAGCAGGTCATCCAGTTCGCTATCGCCGCTATCGAGTAGCTCACTGAACGCCAGCGTCGCACCGGGCGGACTCTGCAGTTCGCCGCTCTGGGGTGCCGCCAGGCTGAGTGCACTGAAATCAATCAGCTCATCCTGCATCTCGTCGTGGGTGGCCTGGCTGCTCGTATCCTCGTCGCTGACTGTCTCGCTGGTCATTGTCGGCGCGGCCGCCATGCGCAGACTGATTGGGGCTGCAACACTGCCAGCCAGATCCTGAACGGCGATATCCAGGTTGGTTTCCGCGGTATCCCCATCACCATCGCGCAGGGTAAGGAGGAACTTGTCCTCTCCATCGCCATGCACATCCTTGGCCTGATAGTCGTACTGCCCGGTTTCAAAGTTCAGCGCCAGCTTGCCATTGGCGGTATCCAGCGTCAGCTTGCTGCCATCGGTCACCTTGATGTCGCTATCGCTGTGGTGGGCGAAGATGCCGTTTTTCTGCTGATCGTAGAAATAGGCCTGGCCATCATGGGTCAGGCTCTCGACCCACTCCCCTTCGATCGACGATCCGGTGAGATCCCCGTGCAGCTGGCCCGGGACCGACTCGGTCAGCGTGCTGATAATGTCGGCATCCTTCTCCACCTTGATGGCGGTGCCATCCTGACCCGCCATGGGCGCCAGATACTCCAGCGAGGAGCTCTGGCCGATGGCAAGCATATTGACGTTGTCAAAGGGGTTGCCATGCTGATCCAGAATGTGCTCCATGGACTCGCCCAGGATCAGCAACTGCTCGGCATGGGTCGGTGCGACCCGGCCAGTGAGCAGGTCCTGATAGTGCTGCTCACCACCCACTTCATCCGGGCTGATGCCCTTCATCAGGCGCTCGCGGAACATGTCTGATTTGTATGTACCGTTCATCCAGTAGCTGAAATCCGAGGGGGCGCCATCGGAGAGGAAGTAGAACTGCTTGCTGCTTCCCGCCATCTCCTGCTGATTCTGACTATCTGACAGAATCGTATCGAGCTGGTTAAGTGCCTGAGTGTAGGGGGTCCAGCCTCCCGGGCTCAGCTTGCTGAAGAACTGCTGGATGTCGGCCAGGGAGTGCAGCCAGCCAGAAATCTGCCCATCCGGGTTGCCTGCGTGGGTGGCAATCTTGAACTGCACATCCCCCAGCTTGTCGTACTGATCGAACATCGCCTTGATAGCCTGTTGCGAAAGTGACCAGCGGGTTGTCCACTGTCCATTTGCGTTCTGGACGGGGTCATTCATAGAGTCGGACATATCCAGCGCAATGATGACGGAGTTGGATTGCGGTGCCATATCCCCGGTGGTGAGGGTCAGGTGGGCAGGCGCAGGGGCGCTGTCGATCACATCGATCACCAGTTCTCCCTTGGTGTGCTGGTTGCCAACCTTGATATCGAGCTCGAACGGCAGAGAGAGGGTGTCCTTGCCGGCAGCACCATGATCGAGCGGGCGGAACAGATCCAGCTCATAAGTGCCGTTCTGCGAGTTCAGCTGTGCTGTCAGCACATTGACCTTCTGGCCCGCCTCCGTGATAAAGCCGGTCAGGGTTAGACCATCGTTGCTCACCTCGTAGCTCAGTGGCTTGCCACCACTGTTGACTGCCGTACCTGTCTGCCGGGTTGCAAACTGGTAGTCGTGGGGTGTGGCATCCTGAGCGCCCGGCAGTGAGCCTTGGCTGTGGGCATGCGCGCCGCCTGCCAGTCCATCCTCTTGCACAGTCACATGCAGGGGAGCCGGTGCGGGCAAGCTCTCACCGATCAAGGTGATGGTGACATTGGCGTGATCGGTAGCACCGTGAAAGTCGCGAATCGCGTACTCAAACTTGATCTCTTTGGCCTCGCCCGCGACCAAATCCCGTTCAGCCTCCGGCAACGTCAGCAGGTACTTGGCGGCATCGAACTGCAGCTTGCCATTGACCAGGGTGACATAGTCCGGGTAGCTCCCCGGCACGATGGAGATGGCATCCCCGTTGGGATCGGAGTCGTTGCTCAATACGTCGAGGGAGAGCACGCCGGTCTCATTGGTCTGATAAGACTGATCGAAGCGAGTCAGATCAGCGGTGACCTTGGTAATAAAGTACTCCGAGCCTTGCGGATCGACGATGCCGTCCTTATAGCCGAGGGCTGACATTTCGATGGTGTCAAAGTAGCGGCCACCGGCATCGATCTGCACATTCTGTTTACCGCCAGCGTTGCCTTCAAAGATACCGGTCGCCACCAGCTCGCCCTTGTAGAAGGCTTTCCAGACTCCCCGCTCGACACCGGGCTCCCAGCCGCCATGCGCCTGGTCGTGCCACAGGTTTTTGACCTCGATGGTGGCATGGTCGGCAACCTGACCCTGCTGGAAGGTGAAGCGCATGGCTTCGCTCTGGTTCGCGCTGTCGAGGTAGCCGATCTGTCCTGCCTGAACGCTGTCTGCGCCAGGTTGCTCGATACCGGATTTCACCCCGAAGCGGTGGTCGCCATCGCCGGTGTAATCGGATTTCTCGGCATCGGCCACTTTCTGCCCGGTTGTGGCATCAATGACATAGTAATCGACCTTGATATCGCCACTGATATCCCAGTTCTGTGCATCGAGCGTGACGGTCTTGTCGCTGACAAGGCCGTCATCCTGCGCATCAGGGGCCTCGTTGGTGCCGGTGATGGTGACGGTGACGGTGTGCTGGGCAGAGCCATCGGCACTCTTGACCACGAAGGTTTCGCTGGGCAAGGATTCCCCTTCTTTAAGGGCCTGCACCTGCGGGTCATCGTTGTCGAGCTGGTAGCTCCAGTTGCCATCTTTATCGATGGTGAAGGTGCCGTGGTTACCCTTGACCTGAGTCTGGGGCTGGAACACCGCTTCG
>NZ_JAPCJA010000071.1:0-19316 GCF_027707745.1 Aeromonas sp. QDB23 | reverse complement strand
CGCCGGGTCTGGGCGCTGTTACGGCGTCAGTCTGAGGCAACAGAACAACCTGTGGTAAACGCTAAGCGGGTATATCGCGTCATGCGCGAGCATGGCTTGCTGCTGGAAAGAAAACCAGCTGCACCATTGGCCCAGCAGGCACATAAGGGGCGTGTTGCCGTCAAGGAGAGCAATCGACGGTGGTGCTCAGATGGCTTCGAGTTTCGCTGCGATAACGGTGAAAAACTACGTGTCACGTTCGCCATGGATTGCTGCGATAGGGAAGCGTTGGACTGGGCGGCCAGTACTGGGGGTTACGATAGTGACACTGTGCAAGATGTCATGCTGAGGTCTGTCGAACGTCGCTTTGGGGATTCGTTGCCGGCATCACCGGTGGAGTGGCTGACTGATAATGGCTCGGCGTATCGAGCCCATGAGACCCGCGCGTTTGCACGAGAAATCGGGTTGGAGCCCAGAACGACAGCAGTGAGAAGCCCACAGAGTAACGGTATAGCGGAAAGCTTCGTGAAGACGATGAAGCGAGACTATATCGAGATGATGCCAAAACCGGATAGCCGAACAGCAGTAGGCAATTTGGCTATCGCGTTTGAGCATTATAACGAGCACCACCCGCACAGCGCCTTGGGATACCGTTCACCACGGGAATTTCTGCGCAGTCGGGTATCACAACCCTAAGCGGGAAAAAGTGTCTGGACCTATGGGGTCAAATCCAGGCATCGAGCTCCATGGCCAGGTTCAGTGTGTACTCATAGGCGGAGTCATCCTTCACACCGACATGTTCATGGGAGGCCCTTTGCTTGACCCATTGCCATTCTGGCGCCAGGTCTGCGTCATCGTAATCGCCGATGATGGAACTCATGGCGACATCCAGCATCTGCATCACCGTATGGCCTGCCAGTGGGTCAGGTGTTGCAGGGAGGGTGTTGGTCATTGCATCGTTCCTTGTTGTCTGGGCTGTGCGTTACAGCTGATTGATAACCGGCTTGCAATTGAGCCGGCCCAATAGATGCAGCGAGCCGTACTGGGCTACCAGCCGGTCTATGACCATCTGGGCACAGGCCGTTCTGCTGGGCTTATTCTCAGGTATGGCGTAACGCGCGGTGAGCCAACCACCGAGCAGTGCTATCCGGTAGCCACTCGGGATATGGGTGAGCGACGTCTCTATCCCCCTCCCGTGAATGAGGAAGGGCACTGCTTGGCCGCCGATGTCGATATCCATGCGTTGGCCCTTTAGCTCAAAGGTGGTGAGCTCGCTGGTTTGCGGATGTTTGCCTGGCACCTTGATGGTGATGTTTTTCGCCATTTCACACCTCCGGTTTGGGTTCAAAGTGGCGGGTTACAACGCCCGCTTCCGGGTCGATACTGATAAAGGCCGGGGCTTGCGGGTGGTACTGATAGAGCCGCGCCAGTTCGGCACGAAACGCTTCGACGTTTGGCGCAATCACATGGCTGGTATCCCCCTCGGCATAGGTAAAGGTCTCCAGCTTCTCGGTGTTAATCCAGATACCGAAGTACCAAGCGTCCTCCTCGGTATCGTACTGCTGCCAGCCCTGAGCCAGCAGCGTCCGGTCGTAGTAGTAGCGGTCAGCCTGATGACTCCCCCGGTCGATGCGGCAACCCGTCACGGTGAGCTCGAACGGGATACGCCCTGCTTTGTGAGCCTTTTTGACCCGGCGTAGTAGCTCGAGGGCCTTGGCTCTGCTGCGGCCATTACCGAGCGGTTGCGGCTGCCTGGCCCGCAATGCCAGATGGGTCATTATCTTCGGTGCGGTGTTGTGGTTGAGCTGGCCGATAGCGGCGGTGAGTTGTCGGGCGGACAGAGTCTTGTAATCACGTAAGTCATGCATGGTTGGGCTTCCTTCAAATGCAAACAGCCCCTCGGGGTGAGGGGCTGCATGGGGTCATATGTGTGCTGTCGGCGTTGTCATGGTCATGTATGGCTACTCCAATCCGGCGCATCGTTGCTGCCGTGGTTGACGTAGGCCCCCACAATGGTGCGTCGCCACTCCCCAACGGGATAGCCTAGGTCGTTGCACTCACGCTCCCACCACGCAAAGTTAATTTCGCGGGGCAGGTTGTCCACCATGTCCAGTGGACTCACGAACAGCGAGGTCTTGTGCATCGTTGGCACGGGCTTGATCTTGTCGGGGCCAGTGCGCTTGCCGGTCTCGTCATAGTCGTGTGCCCACTTCGGGAAGGTGAGCTGATAGGTAATGAGCCGATGCAAATCGCCATGTGCGCTCATTGCCTGAGCGACTGCGACCTGAGTGAAGCTATCGTTGAACTCGATCATGGGTGTTTCTCCCTTTCTGCAGGTGAACGGTAAGCCGCTGCCAGCAGTGCAAACTGTTCGACCAGGTAACTGATGCTGATGCCAAGTTCATCACTGACCCCATCCCCTAGACGGTGATGCAGGTGTGCCATGTCATCGGCGACACGTTGGGCTAGGTGGGCCATTGAACTCGGTGGCGAGCTTGCCACTGTCAGGGTGATGTAGAGATCCATCACATCTCTCCCCAGGGTGCTTTCTCCCACAGTGACAGCCGGGTCAACACATCTTGCGCGAGGGCTTGCTGAAACTGCTGAATCACCTTCACCAGCCGGGGAGCCTGCTCGGGGCTCCCGCTCCATTCGCTCGATTGGTACAGGGCACAGCAGGTGAATTTGTAGAGGGCAACCAGCTCGCTATCGGTGAGCGGTCCCTGGTGGTAGTGGTGTGCGGGTTTTAGCGGGCTCAGCTTGGTAGAGCGATGCTGGCGTGGTTCCTGGTGGTCCTGCTGACGCCCCAGCTGATAGCGATGCCAGACCGCTCGCCGATTGGCGAGCATCATCAGCCGTACCAGCCGGTCTACCCGCCACGTCCAGGTACTGGTGACATCCATTGGCGAGTTCCACCAGAGGGAGCGCAGCAGCTCAAGGGTGTAGTGCGGTGGCATGGGGGCATTGCAAAAACGGTGTAGCTGCACGGCAAAGGCCAGGTAATCCTGGCGGTCGATCATGAAGGCAGACATGGGCATAGTTCCTTGAAATGCAAAAGGCCACCTGTAGTGAGGTGGCCTTGCTGGGGGGATCGGAATATCCGGATCATGGTGTTGGACCTGATGATCCTGGTTTGATGATCCGGGTTATTGGGTGGAAACGTGATCGGCATGCATGTTATTCGGCGATCGGTATACATGTTATTGCTGTGCCCGCGCGGCGTCTGGGTAAACCGCATCGAACAGGATGGCGTAGAGAGCACAATCAATGCCGTTAACGGCATCGTGGTGCGGGTAATAGGGCGTTGCTTCTCGGGAACGCTCAAAGTAGTCGCCAAAGCAACTGAGGCATTCGCGTATCTCGACGGTGGAGCCGTGCAGCAAGGTCTCTTCAAACTGCTTGGCGTAAACTCGGTCATCACGAGCCTTGGTGAGGGCCTTCTCCAGCAACGTCAGCGCATCCTTTTTGCTGGCAGTTGTCAGGCTATGGCGCAGCGTCTCGAGAGTCTCCTCTAAGGTATAGGGATTGGGTAATCGCATGGTGCGTGTCCCTTCTTTGAGTAGCTAATGGCGTAGCTGATGCAGTAGTGCATCAATGGCCTCGATGCAGTCGGCTTGGGTGAGCAGGTAGCCATTGGGCAGATGAGCGACGATAGCTGGCTCGGCCTGCATCTCGACGTTATCCGCCAGCCAACAGCGCAACTCGATGAGGATATCGAGGGTGGTGAGGTGTGACTTACCTGGGGTTGGAGTCATAGTTGACCTCTTTCGGCCAGGGATACCACGCCCTCAGCACCGACCACCAGATGATCGAGCAACCGGACATCGACCAGCGCCAAGGCCTCTTTGAGGGCTTGGGTGAAGACTCGGTCAGAGTGGCTGGGTTCCGGGTCACCGCTGGGGTGATTGTGGACCGCAATGATGGCGCCACTGTTGAGTAGCAGGGCACGCTTGACCACTTCCCGTGGGTAGATGCTGGCGCTATCGAGAGTGCCGCGAAACAGCTCCTCAAAGGCCTGCACACGATGTTGGGAGTCAAGGAACAGTGCGCCAAACACTTCGTGCTCCCGGTCTTGCAGCAGGGTTTGCAGCCGCAGAGAGGCCTCGGTGGTGCTGGTAATGGCGGTACCTTTGGCCAGGCGTTTGCGAGCAATCTGGTTGGCGATACGCAGCAGGTCTTGCTCGGTCACGGGTTCAGTGACGACATAGGTGCCGGGGCACTCCCCGGCTTTGAGCTTGTGATAACGCATGCAAGGTTCTCCAAATAAACAAAACCCCGGCACGCATGAAGCATGTCGGGGTGAACGGTAGAAAAAGTTATTGGGTCACAGTGAGTGGTGTTCAGTTTGCCGTGGAGGGGGCTGCTGGGGTTCCTGCTATCGCTACGGCGTCTCTCTGCGCCGGTATCAGTGGTTCGGGAACCAGCACGGTGAGCGGGATAGCCAGAGCGAGGCTCAGCCGTTCTGCCAGTTCATAGGCGGGACCCATGGTGTCGTAGTCAGCTACCCAGGTAGCCAGGGCAAGACCGCTGGGCTCCACGGCACGCAGATAAACGCTGTAGCCCTGTACGGTCAGGCCACTGTCACGCACCACCTGCGTTTCCCCCTCTCGATTAATCGCTTCCAGTTCAACGGCTATCGGTTGTTTGGGCATCAGGCCTCCTCAGTCACCACTGACGGTGACGGTAAAAAAGCCCAGCTGGGCGTAGGCAAGAAAACTGTTCTGCCACATGTTGAACAGCTCCTTGGCCTCTGCCATGGGGAGCGGCCCCCAGCCTTGCAGGTAGTGCTCGTTATCCAGGAAGTTGAAGTCGAGTTCTTTGCAGAGCTCGGTACCTTGTCCCAAGCCTTGGTAGCTAAAATCAGTGACGTAGTCGAATAGCCAACCATCAAGACCACGTATCAGCTGGATTTCGACCGGATGGACCCCACCACTTTGAGGTTGATAGTCAGGGTTGCGAAAGCTGAAGGTAAGCCGGGTGAGTTGTTCAAGGTCGAAGTCATATTTCGCGACTTCCTGATTGAGTAGTACCAGTAGTGGCTCTGTCACAAACAGGTTAACGCCATCCCGGTGAAAAGGAATTGTCATGATCTCTCCTCGTACAGATTCAGTCTTTGAGCCAATCCCAGAGTTTGCTGACGCCATAGGCAGCAACGGCGCCTACTGCAAGAGGAGCTAACAGCGGGGCTGAAGCAATGCCGGTGAGCGACACCACCGTCGCAGCGGTACCACTACCGCCAGCAGCCGTGGCTAGCGTACTGGCAGCAAGTCCTGCGGTTGCACTGGTGGCTGCTTTACCCAACGTGTGTCGAGCTACTTCGGCAGCCACCACCGTAGCAACTGCGGTCTGCAGCAGCTTGGGGGGATGTGCAACCCCTTCGATGCACCAAGTGACAAATCGCTCGCCACTGGCGAACTGTTGACCTTGCTCACCTTCATTTAGTCGGGCGTAAGCCCGTGTCAGGCTTTCCTCTCGACTGAACAGGCGTTGGACATGGGGCTGGACCTCAATGACGCCATGTTGGCTGAACGCTGTCAGTGATGTCAGCGCCAGTTGGCCTGAGTGCTCACCAGTAGGGGTTGGTAGGTAGTGAATGACCTGATCATGGCCAACAAAGATGCCGTGATGGTGTCCTTCAGGCTGCGGTGTTACCAAGTGATCGCCGATAATGAAATGTCGTGTCATGGGGTGATGATCCTCATCAAGGGTTGGAAATGAAAAAGGGCGTCACCGTAATGGTGACGCCCTTTGGCTTTGTTTTTCCTGAGCGGTTAATTGCCGCCCACGGTGATCTTCAGTGGTTGATGAAACTTGGGTGTGAAGGTGGAGATGGGGAGACGGGTAACTTGGTTATGTGCAAAGACTTCGGTCGCCTGAATAATGGCGATAGATTTGGCTTGCTCAACCTGTCCGCAATCAACCTCCGTAAAACCGCCACCATAACGAGTAGCGGAGCTTCCGCCGAAGGGCTCAACCTCCAGCGTTGATTCGACCAGCGCTTTGCCCTTTTTGTCATTAAATTGCAGCGTGATATACAAATGACCAAACTCGTCTGCACCACCACTATCTAAAGAGAAGTTGTATGCACAGATGCCTTGGTTGGCATATATGGTGTCGGTGTGTTGGATAGCAAGATAACGTTGTTCTTGCGCACTGCAGGCGATGGCCGAAAATATCAGAGTCGAGGCCAATACATACCGATTTACGTCTTTCATAAAAACCCTCGTAGCAATTACTCATCTCTTAAATCACTTGGTTATTTACGCCCTAGATATCTGAATATTTCTTTGCCATTGTAAAAACCAACCAAGTCATCCTCATTCTTATATTTTTTGTTTGGTTGAAATTTGACGACGGTTCCTGGGCTACACATATCTTTCATTGAAATATTGAATTTTTCATCAGGTGTAATAGTGTAGCCAATGGCAATTTTGTGTGGGGAGCCCGCAGTGGCGATCCAGCCCCACATGCCCGCTTCACACTCACCGAATGGCTGACTGCGAACAATGACCATTGAAAGATTGCTGATTTCAGTTGCGATACATTTTCTATTTAACTTCAAATGAGCATTGCACCAAAAAGGTTTCCCTGTTTTGTCCTGTACTAGTGCTGGCAGAAAGCCTGTGAACGGCTCTGCCGCCTGTATTGATTGACTTCCAGACATAAGCGTTAGTAGTAAGCAGAATGTCAGCTTTTTCATTTTTTATCTCACCGAATTACGATTATTAAATAGAGGTGCATGGCTATCGTTAGGAACGGTAAACCACACTATTTTTCAGTTGCTCTGAGATCTGAGAATGCGTTGCACACTGGAGATACTGATCCCCGTGCGTTTGGCAATTTCAGTTCTGGGTAATCCTTTGGCGACCAGTGCTAGGACTTCATTGCCTTTTGCCATGGCTGTAGGCTTTCGGCCTTTATAAACACCTCGTCGCTTGGCTAACTCAATACCCTCAGCTTGTCGTTCCAACATTAGCTCTCGCTCAAACGTCGCTATAGCGCCTATCATGGTGAGCATTAACTTGCCGGTAGGCGTTGAGGTATCGATCCCCAGGTTCAATATCCGCAATGCAACTTGCTTGTGTTGTAGAAATTCTGATATCTCCAATAGGTGACGAGTATTACGAGCCAGACGATCCAGCTTGGTAACCATCATCACATCTCCCTCCTTCACATAATCCAACAGGAGAGTAAGTTGCGGTCTATCATCACTGGCTCCGCTAACCTTCTCCTGGAAAACTTTATTGCATTCGGCCAGCGCTCGAAGCTGGACTTCCAGGCTCTGACCTCCCGTACTAACACGTGCGTAACCTACCAGTGCCATGGTCTCCTCCCGGTCAATAGGGCAAGGTACACTGACCCCCATGGTCAAAAGTCTCGAAGAGACCTTAATGACCAGAAAATGGAGGAAAATAGATGAAATGAGTGCCGATTTCGTGAGTGTCACTAGGGCTTGATCTATTGAATCAAACCAGTGGTTTAAAGACGTAATGTGTCATCTTATGACTGTTTCAGTAATTGTTGACTACACCACGTATCACAAAAATCTAGTGGTGTTACTTTGATTTGGTTAGACAGCCGTCCTAATCACTCTTGGAGTACAGCTGGGAATACACATCACTAATGCGTGGTCCCTCCCCAAATCAGTATCAATATTAAATTTGACCAACTGTTCATACAGTGCATATAAGTTATAGAGGCAAACATAATGATTCCTTTATAAGAAAAGGAGTGCGTATTGCGCACTCCTTTGGGATGGTTCACTTTAATAAAGTATATCCAAAGTTATTTGAAATTAACATTAATGTATTTGTGTGGTGAATGACTTTTAAGAGTATCTGAAATGTATACGGCGATTAAAATCCATTATTTAAATCATGCAACAGCCTCTGATCACCAATGATGCGAACTAGCAAGGGAACCAAGAATTCAACTTTTGTCAATACCCTCGATGCGCTTTTTAAGTGCTATTTTTGATACGAATAGCAAAAGTAGCTGGGTAAAATAGGATTTAGAGTGGAGGCATCTATCAATGCAAGCACTGATAGAGCCTCATTCTAGCTCCCTAGAGGCTAACATGTCTTGGCGGTAGATGACTTAAATAATAATTCGACCACCTTATGATTTTCACCTAACTTTATAATGTTACTCACATCATCCCCTTTGGGAGATAAAAACATAATCAGCGTCAAGTAGTCCAGCAGACATACCGCTAGTGTGGAACCATCAATACAGTGTATAAGATTTCTCTCTAGGTCGGAGCGAGTCAGGATATCTTCATCGAGAATACATTTCATAAATTCACTTGGTGTGTCAAGTCGCTTTGTTTTTTCAAGACTAGCCAAGAGTTTTCCTGATATGTTATTTAGTTCATTCAATAAACCATGGACTATTAATGGTGTTTGATGATTTATATCTTTTATATTTACCCTGTCGATATAGGGAGGGTTGTCGTCCGAGAAGATCATGTCGTTGCGTGTAGTGATTTTTGCGACTGTATAATTGTATGCATAAATAGCTTGAATAACTGTTGCCGCGTATGTGTTATTTCCTGAGACCAAAGAGTATCTAAGGTATTGTTTCTCCCCTAGCCATGAATTTTCATCAAACAAGTGATAAGGTCGCGGTGCTAGTAGGCTAATAACACCCTGATGATTGATAATGTCGTTGACTTGCTCTGTTAAGCTCTCGTGCTTAATCTTCTCCTTTTCTAATTTGTAGGTTAACCCTACTCGAATAACGGCTAATGAATGTTTTACAAAACCAAACAGCGGTAGCTTTTCTCTTGGTGCTTTCTTGATTGCTTGCAATGCACTATTGGGTTTTCCACATTGTAATAAAGAGAGGATAAAAACAGTGAATGAGATGGGATCGTAATGCCATTGCAATAGGCTACCTCGTGAGTGAGCAAAATTGTAAATAACTTTATAATATTCGTTCTTAAATGCTGGGACAACGATTTCACCATCATCTGAATATTCAGATGCATTAAGTTGCTCATTCAGTATTCCTGTGGCGCTATTAGGGGGAAGTGAAACCATCTTTGACAAAACTTGAGACTCTTTATGTGCTTGAGTCATAAGTTGGTATTCGCTCGGAGATAACGAAGGAAATTCCTGATGAAATAGTGGGATCATATCCTCTAGTATCAAGCGTGTAATATATTTCTTTTTTTCTATAGTCAGTTTTCTTGAAGCCTTACTATCAATAAGCGAGAGTTGCTGTTCTAATGCCCCCCTCTTGGTATAGTCTTCACCAAGAGCTGCAGTTAAGCTTTCTTTAATTATTGATAAGTGTGATTGAACATTGCTACACATAGCGTTATATGTATGATGGAAAATGTCAATTAGACCGATTTGAGCTTGTATATATTGGAGTGTTGTGAACGCTATATACATGGCAGATAGCTCTTGAACTCTAGATTTTAGTGTATGGTCGAGCTCTATGCTGTTATTTGATATCTTCTCTTCATTGTTGTCGAATTTCTCTTGTAAAGAATGATGCTTTTCAATGGTTGAAACACACTCTACAGTGCGTTGTCTCACTGTAGTAGCAGTTTGATTTCCTTTTTTAGCAAGCAAGTCAAGATAATCAGTTATCGGTTTGATAACGAACATTTCTGAAAGGTTAAAGTGAGTTTCAATGTATTCCTGCAAGTGTTTTTTTGCAAAGAGTTTGTTTATCACTTTAGGTTCATTTTCGCTTTCTTTAAGAAGACCATCTAATTTTAGCCAGTGATCAAGATGATAGTAAATTGATTCTTTAGATGAATCAGATTGAAATATGGCAATATCAGCACACAGTATCGGTATTAAAGCACTCCTAATATAAATCTGAGTCATGTACTCATTAGATCTAAGGTTAGGCATCAGGGGGGTTCTGAGCACGGTATTACACAGACTCTCTAGAATATCGATGTGATTATTGATCATTAATGGAGGAAGAGTAATCCCCGTATGAAGGTATGCAGTGAGCTTGTTCAGCGTTACCTCTTCAACACCATATTCAGCGAAGTGTTTTCTGTGAGAATCGTACTTTGTTCTATAGCGCATTTCAGATTTACGGCCCTTGGGCCAGAAACCCAGAGCATCGGAAAGAAAATACATCAAGTTGGCAAAAACGTGCGTTGCGTGTACGTGCATATGGTCGGCTCCTTAGTACAGGGCATGAGATTGATGGATGTACATCTGGTGTCTTGATACCTGGGAGATACCCCGGATGTAAATATAATGTTTCAATTTTACCAACGTCATACAACCTTGTTGTTTTGTGGTCGAAAAACAAACAAAAAAGAGAAAGTCTTGGGTCCTCAGTTTGCCTCCGTGAGATTAACGCTTCTTTGGGGAATGATGCGAGTCGCTAGTTCACATAACCAAGAAGGAAGTCATCAAATGCGAGATCCCAAGAACGTTGAGTATGTTGATCGGATTATCAGATTGCCTGAGCTGCTAGCCATGGTTGCTACTGGCAGGTCAACGGTTTACGAAAAGATCAATGCGAAATCTCGTCGTTACGATCCGTCTTTCCCAAAGCCAATTCGGCTCTCAGGATCGGCTAGATCAGCCATAGGTTGGCGCCTGAGTGAAGTACAACACTGGATTGCTACCCGCTAACACATAGGTAAGGAGTAACCTTATGAACCTTGACCGCATACTTAAAAGACTGCCGCTATCGATACTGGCAGTCATGGATCTCTTGCACTGTATAACAAAGGCTCCTCGGCTGCTGATCCTCACGGAATTGTTGAGTGTGGTGAGTATCCTAGCTCAACAGCTCGTTGACATCAGTCCAAAGAAAGGAATGGTTTTCCCCACATCGTTATTTTTTATTGTGTTGGCGAACTCGGGTGAGAGAAAAAGTACGGTTGATAAGTACTTGATGAAAGCCATTTATGAATTTGCAAAAAATATGTACGAGGCCTACAAGCGTGAATATGAAGAGTTCAAGATAGGGGCGGAACTGTGGGAGATAAAGAAAAATGCAATCATTACTGCCTTGAGAAAAATGAGTGCACAGGGAAGTACTGAATTCAGCGAGCTTGATGAAAAATTTAAGGACCATATGAGAAGTAAACCCATGGAACCACAGAGTAAGCGTATGTTGATTAATGATGTCTCAACTGCGGCATTAAAAAAAATGCTAATCGGCCATGAGGTTTCTCTTGCTCTAATGTCAGACGAAGCTGGTTCCATTTTTAATGGTGACTTGCTGAAAGACTCTGCACTTTTTTGTTCTCTGTGGTCTAACCAACCACTTATCATTGATAGGGTTAATAACGCAAGCAGCAAAATAGAAGGTGCTCGGTTAACAATGAGCCTGATGATCCAACCTGAACTGTTCAACGCCTTTAATGAACGGAACGGGGAGACCATGCGTAGTTCAGGCTTTTTTTCAAGGGTATTTTTTTGCCAGCCTGAATCTGAAATTGGTAAGCGATATGAATACGGCTTGGTTACACAACACAACATGATGCCGCTCGATGATTTTTACGCAACTGTTCATCGCCTTTTAGCATTAGGAGAAGAACGAGTCACACGAGGCGATAAACGTGATGTATTAACGTTATCTCCTGATGCTGAGTGGCTATGGCTGGAGAAGTACAACCAAATTGAAGCTGCGATGGCTAAGGGGCAATGGCTTGAGGAGTACACGGAGTTTGGTTCTAAATTTATGGAGCAGGCGACCCGGTTGGCGGCAGTACTGCATGTCATTAGTCATGCTCAGAAGATAGAACCTGTTGTTGAGAAAGAAACGATGAAAACTGCGATTCAGCTAACAGAACTATATTTTGAACATGCGATGAATCTATTCAAATCATCTGCATCCTTTACGCTGCCGGACCGTCGTGGTGCCGAGGTACTATTAAAATGGTTATACGATAACTTCAATGGTATGCCGATTAAAAAAAGTACGATTAGACGTTGTGGCCCTTATAGCATTCGGAATCAAAAGGGGCTGGCTGAAGCAATTAACATACTCCTCGCAGAGGAACACATAATTTGCTTTAAGAAAAAGCAATCTATTAGTGTTATTCTGTCGTACAGGAAGCATCCATTTCTTAGTAATGGATTAGAGAATCCTATGGTTTTTAAAGACATAAGTGGCCCCTATGGTGAGCCCTACTATGGTAGTAATATCTCAAGGTTTTATAGCGGGAGAGGAGGTATCAGCTTACAAAATAATACGGCAGTTCCAAGCATTGAAGACTTGATTGATCCTGATGAATTGGGTAAACAATTTGTCTTCTAATCGAAAATAACTTCAGAGTTGATATTTATCACGTTATTTAACGTGTAATTCATTACGGGCCTTATATGGCAAGACTTGAGCTTATTACATTATTTAATTGATGGGGAGAATGTGTCCGGTATATGTATTATATATAACGTATGTTTACTGCATGAACTATGTTTACTGCATATCAACAAAGCATATCTAACATATATCAATAAACCATATGTAATCATACGCGTTATACACCTTACAATGGTGTCTATATCATCGTCTATATATCCCCTCTCTTTTGAGAGGGGATGATTAAAGTTTTATTTAAAACACTGACGCACGTTATTGTGTTAGGCACAACATTTTATCAAACACTTAGCATTTAGGAGTGCTAATTATGTATGGCAGAATATTATTAACCAATATGGAATTTGAAGCGCTGTTGCAAGAATGCACATCTGGATATGGGCCAATGAACCAGGTTTATCTGGCGCGCAGTGTAGAGTTTACAGCTCAAGTATTAGCAGAGACTCCTCGAGTCTTTGCTATTCGATGCGATTTAAGGTTCGCAGTGGACACCACTGAATACGATCCGGATCAGCTTATCTTCATGCAGCGCACTGACCCAGCGGTTATCACACGCTTTATGGAATCCCTTAAAAGCCAGATCAAAGCAAACCATAAACGTAACAACCGACGAGGGGAGCCTCGTCTACCTGCTTACATCTGGTGCAGAGAAAAGGAGTTATCAGCGCACCACCATTACCACGTTATGCTGTTCTTCCACAGAGACGATTATGCCTATCTGGGTAACTATTTAGAGAGTGATGGTGATAACATGGGGGTGAGGATACAGAAAGCGTGGTGTAGTGCACTAAGCTTACCGCATCCAGAGCATGCTCACTTGGTTCATTTCCCTCCCAAAGGGACTTATGGGCTATTTCGTAATGCGGCAATTAATCGAGATAAAATCTATCACGACTTTCTGTTTCGTCTGGCTTACCTAAGTAAACAGAGTACGAAGGTTATGGATGGGCAACGCAACTTCGGTTGCAGTCAAATACGATAAGACGCTTGAGCACATCGGTGCTCATTAGTATGCTATAGAACAATCCATGCGTATTTAATTAAAGGATATCTATGAGTGAATTTCTGAAAGTGCTGTTGAACATCCGTAGCCTGCGATCAGCACTGCGAGAGTTGTCGCTGGATCAGCTCAAAGAAGCCCACGAGAAAATCGAAATGATTTATCTGGAACGGTTGGAGCACGCGGAGAAAGAACAAGCCGCCCAAGCTGAGCACCAGCAAAAGCTGGCCGAGTTCCAAGCGATGTTGGCTCAAGCTGGTATCGACCCCACTGAGTTGGTAGGCAGTGCCCCAGCAGCCGCGACTGCGGCTAAAGCTAAACGAGCACCTCGTCCCCCAAAATACCGTTATGTTGAAAATGGTGTAGAGAAAACCTGGACCGGTCAGGGCCGTACACCCAAGTTTCTGGCTGAGCAACTCGAGCAAGGTCACCAGTTGGATGAATTTCTCATCTAACTAAATAGACAAGGCCATGCCCTCACGGTGTGGCCTTCCTTTTTACGTGCTTCGTGGCTAATTAGTGCCAGCTCTCGTTGTAACGAACCAGGAATATTCGGTAATGTTCTGTCGCATGACTAAGGTCAGCTCTAATGACATTATTCAAATCATCCTTTAGCACTGACTCTTATACACAAGTAGCGCCCTGAACGGAACCTTTCGCGTTTTCCAGGATCTGATCTTCCATGTGACTCCCAACATGGTAACGATCATGCTAACTTCTGCTCTTCATCATGCGGCCGACTGGGCTAAATCTGTGTTCTCTTCGGCGGCACTGGGTGATCCTCGCCGTACCACCCGTCTGGTTAACGTCGCCGCTCAATTGGCAAAATGTTCTCGAAAATCAATAACCATCTCATCAGAGGGCTGTGAAGCCATGCAGGAAGGCGCTTACCGATTTATCCGCAATCCCAACGTCTCTGCCGAGGCGATCAGAAAGGCTGGCGCCATGAAAACAGTCAAGTTGGCTCAGGAGTTTCCCGAACTGCTGGCCATTGAGGACACCACTTCTTTGAGTTATCGCCACCAGGTCGCCGAAGAGCTTGGCAAGCTGGGGACGGTAAAGGATAAATCCCGTGGATGGTGGGTTCACTCCGTGCTCTTGCTCGAGGCCACCACATTCCGCACCGTAGGATTACTGCATCAGGAGTGGTGGATGCGTCCGGATGACCCTGCCGATGCGGATGAAAAGGAGAGTGGCAAATGGCTGGCAGCGGCAGCAACCAGCCGGTTACGCATGGGCAGCATGATGAGCAACGTGATTGCGGTCTGTGACCGCGAAGCCGATATTCATGCTTATCTGCAGGACAAACTGGCGCATAACGAGCGCTTCGTGGTGCGCTCCAAGCACCCACGCAAGGACACTGGCTCCGGATTGTATCTGTACGACCATCTGAAAAACCAACCGGAGCTGGGTGGCTATCAGATCAGCATCCCGCAAAAGGGCGTGGTGGATAAACGCGGTAAACGTAAAAATCGACCCGCCCGCAAGGCGAGCTTGAGCCTGCGCAGTGGGCGCATCACGCTAAAACAGGGGAATATCACGCTCAATGCGGTGTTGGCCGAGGAGATTAACCCGCCCAAGGGTGAGACCCCGTTGAAATGGTTGTTGTTAACCAGTGAACCCGTCGAGTCACTAGCCCAAGCCTTGCGGGTCATCGACATATACACCCATCGCTGGCGGATCGAGGAGTTCCATAAGGCATGGAAAACCGGAGCTGGAGCCGAGAGGCAACGCATGGAGGAGCCGGATAATCTGGAGCGGATGGTCTCGATCCTCTCGTTTGTCGCGGTCAGGCTGTTACAGCTCAGAGAAAGCTTCACGCTGCCGCAAGCACTCAGGGCGCAAGGGCTGCTAAAGGAAGCGGAACACGTAGAAAGCCAGTCAGCTGAAACGGTGCTGACTCAGGATGAATGTCAGCTACTGGGCTATCTGGACAAGGGAAAACGCAAGCGCAAAGAGAAAGCAGGTAGCTTGCAGTGGGCTTACATGGCGATAGCCAGACTGGGCGGTTTTATGGACAGCAAGCGAACCGGAATTGCCAGCTGGGGCGCCCTCTGGGAAGGTTGGGAAGCCCTGCAAAGTAAACTGGATGGCTTTCTTGCCGCCAAGGATCTGATGGCGCAGGGGATCAAGATCTGATCAAGAGACAGGCCTGAAGGTCATTGGAGGTCTGCGTCCTAAGCGGCAGCAGTAATGCGTATTGCAGCCGTAGGATAACTTTCGAGGAAAAAGACTGGGCCCAAAAGTACTGGCGACCGATTTCTCACATGTCGAACTCACACTATCGCGCCAGAATAGTTGTTCATGTTTTTCCCATTGTCGTCGGTAATGCTGCGGTAGCAGTCGTAGAGTTTGAACGGGCGTCCGTCAAGCCCTCCCGACCCACACAGGACTGACGAACGCCTAAATGAGGTGCGCCGGCCAATGCTAACATTGAAGCAATGTCAGCACTGAAAGCCTGCGCCGCACTACAGTCGGTTATCTGATCTGAAACCGGGAAGCTGATTGGCGCAAGGCTTCGGAGTGCATCTGAAGCTGATCAGCGGAGGACACAACATCACATATCGCGGCATAGTTTCGCTCCGACATCTGGGCGATGTTTTCGACACTCTTGGCGATCTCATTATTTGCATAGCTTTGCTCGCGTAGCGAGGTAGAAATGCTATCGATTGCCGCCAGAACACTGTCGGTACTGCCATGAATGGTCGCCATCGAGTTCCCGGTATTGCCGACAAGTTCCATGCCCACATTGACCATGACTGTTCCCTGCGCCATGCTTTCCACCGCCTGCATCGTACCGGTACGAATCGCTTCGATCATCGCGGCGATATCCTGGGTGGACAGTTTCGTGCGTTCTGCCAGCTTTCGCACCTCGTCGGCAACCACGGCGAAGCCGCGCCCTTGCTCTCCCGCTCTTGCGGCTTCTATGGCTGCATTGAGCGCCAGAAGATTGGTTTGATCGGCAATTTCCTTGATGACATTGACAATATCGGCGATTTTGTGGGATTGGTCGTCAAGCGTTTGCATGAAGATAGATGACTGATTGACGTTTTCGACGATTTTGTTCATTTCAGCTATGGTTTTTTGGGCAAAATGCTCCCCTTCCTCTGCCATATGCTTTGAATCAATGGCGCTCTTGTTTACGTCTGCAGTGTTGTCCGATATGTGGCTGATGCTAACGGTCATCTCTTCAACAGTCGCCGCGACAGTCGCTGCTGCGTCTGTCTGCTGGTTGGTTGCATCCTGCACCTGATGCGATGAGGCCGACAACTGCTTAGCTAATCCGGCCAACTGAACCGTTGCTACGACGATTTGTTCGACCATCTCACGCAGCCCGTCCTGCATCGATTTCATGGAAGCCAGCAGGCTTGCCGTGTCGTTGGGCTGGAGGTTGATGGCTGTTGACAGATCACCTTTGGCTATTCTCTGGGCAACCTTGGCGGCGTACTCGGGCTCCCCGCCCAAGGTTTTTAGCAGATTGCGTACAATCGCAAAGCAAATCCACAGGGTCAGGCCGACAGCTACCAGAAGCAGGCTGGCGTACGAAACGAATGCATCACGATCTGCATCCATATTCGCGTGGATTTCCTGCTGGATATCCTTTGTGTAGCTTTCCTCCACCGTCCTCAGCAGGTCAATTTTTGCAGTGATTTTGGCAAACCAGTCCTCCGGGGAATAGACCAGCTCGGCATTTGCACCCTTGTCCTTGACCATCTGTTCGATGGTGCCCACTTCCTTGAAAATCGGCTCGGCTAGCTTGGCACGCAGTAGTTTTTCCTGATCCGGCGTGGCGTACCCGATGGCCAGGCGCAAATAGGTGGCCTGATCGTTGATCAGACTCTGAAAAGTGCTGAATTGTTCAGAAGTCAGGCGCCCGGCGCTGAAGCCGCCGGCTACCAATCCCCGCTCCTGCCCGTTGCATTCCTTCAGGAACAACAGAGCCTGCTTGGCATTCGACAGGCGTGACAGTTTCGACGACGGCATCTGGTTCCCGGTACGCAACGCGATTTCCAGCAGTTGCGAAATCGTCTCGCTGTAGAAGCGGAATGACTCTCCAGGCTCGAGCGAAAGACGTGATATTTGCTCGCGCTTTTTTACGAGTTCGGAAAAAGGTTCATTCGCCGCGTCCAGAAGCTTGATATAACGCGGTTCGACCGTTGTTCGGTCAATGCGGCGAATGCTATCCGTCAGACGAGTGATGGCCGCATCAGAAGTTTTGCGTTGCGCCATCAGGTTCTCGGCAAATTTGCTGCCCTTGCTATTGAGAAAGCCGGAGCTCATGCCCCGCTCTTTCTGCAATTCATGCGCCATTTCGCCCAAATCGACCACGAGGCCGACCAGAGTTTCGGCTTGGACACGAGACTGATAATCCGCGTACTTCTTCCAGGCTCCGCTTAGGCCAAGGACCAACATGACCGTAATCGGCACGGTGGCGATCAGCAACAATCGGCTTTTTAGGCTCAGTTTTTTAAACATTTCAGCTCCACTAATTGTTTATTAGAACAACAAAATTCAAATCAATGAGTGTGGTTAGAGCAGCTTTCGGAGTTAAGCCGCCGCTTGAACGGCGGCTATTCCCCTCTGGCGACCGGCCGCTTGTGGCCGATCTTACGCATTCACTATCTTGCCGAAAAGCGGTCCTTAGCAGAAACTAATGTATCAGCGAACGACTGCTTTCGGAAACGGCCTGGAACTTCCGGTGCCGGCCATTTGCGGACATTGCACAGGCCGTGGCACTGAGTTGCCCAGGGTCTGCATGACCATCAATAGCCGACATTTAACAGTAAGCTCTGGCACGTTCATTCGTAAGTTTATCAGGTCGTCATCGATGGCAGGCACAGCCCTCGTCATGAGAGGCAACAACCAACTCGTGCAGAATACCACACTCCCGCGCCGTTGAGTTTTCGTCACACTGGGCGCGCAATGCCACAAGCTGCTTTTCAAGGGCTTGCATGCTGTTGAGCCGTTTTCTGACTCGTTCCAATTGACTATCAATCAATCGGTTAATGTCGCCGCAATCTGCCTCCGGGTGCACGACAAAATCCAGCAGACGCTTCACATCAATCAGCGGCATATCCAAGGCTCGGCAGTGGCGGATGAAGGCCAATCGCTCAATGTGTTGCTCGCCATATTCCCGGTAACCATTGCCCTGCCTAGGTGGTGACGGCAATAATCCGGATTTTTCATAGTAGCGGATAGTATCAACCTCCACCCCAGTTCTCTGAGCCAGTTCGCCAATACGCATGTCAGCCTCTCGTTTATTACGATAATTATAGGTGTTGACCCTGGAGTGGCTCCATGGTTTTCAATGGAGGCATCGAATCTGGAGGAAACGTCATGGCCGGTTGTTGTTCAGGTGGATGTTCGTCAAGCAAAGGAGCAGTCGACCCACGTTATCGCAAGGCGCTCTGGGTTGCACTTATCGTCAATACGCTGATGTTTCTTGTGGAGATTATCGGAGGGTTGCGATCTGGTTCGATTTCCTTACTTGCCGATGCCGTTGATTTCGCCGGAGATGCGGCCAACTACGGCCTTTCCCTGACCGTGCTTTCCATGGGGCTCCTGTGGCGTGCCCGTGCAGCCTTGGTGAAAGGGGTGACGATGGGGGGCTATGGCCTTTTCGTGCTTGGTAAAACAGCATGGGCAGCGATGTCCGGTGTGCCACCAGAGCCTTTCACCATGGGCGCTATAGCCCTGGTGGCGCTGGCCGCCAATCTCACCGTCGCCCTGATGCTCTACAGTTTTCGAGATGGCGACGCCAACATGCGTTCCGTCTGGCTGTGTAGCCGCAACGATGCCATCGTGAACGTGGCAATTGTTTTGGCTGCTCTCGGTGTTTTAGGCACGGAGACGGTTTGGCCTGACTTGCTGGTGGCAGTAATCATTGCGGCTCTTGCGCTCTCCGCGTCGTTCAGCGTAGTGCGCCAAGCCCGCAACGAAATTGCAGCGTAACCGTTCACCGGGAGGATGTTGACAACAACTCTTCCGGGAGCGGGTAGTCTGTTTTCTCTATGCAGGCACTGAC
>NZ_JAPCJA010000070.1:0-19643 GCF_027707745.1 Aeromonas sp. QDB23 | reverse complement strand
TGGGGCATGCAGTCGTGGCAAGCCCTCCGATGCCATATCGGCTCTTGAAGCTGGCTGAGGGTCATGGGTAATCAGGTAGCTAATTGATTAAATTCACGATCTTTTTCTGGGATCATGAAGGGGCAAAAATCGCTTTACGGGTCTGATGGCGCTTGCTGCTGAATTTACTGTCGGCGAAGATGATTTGATGACCCATTATGTCACGCTGCGATAGAGATCTAGATGGAGATCACGATCTCAAGGTATTATTCGCATCATCGATTAAACAGACGTTATGCTACAAAAAGTCAACGCAGTACCGATAAGGACAAGATATGAACGATGTAACACTATCAGTTCAACGGTTAGCTTCATACAGAGAAGCCATAAAAAAAATTAAACAAGGCAAATGTTCCTTATCTTTCCCGAAGGATACCAACATAGAATCCATTCTCGATTTTGAATCTGATCTTGTTCAGTTGGCTGCCTGGCTTGATGCCCGACTTGATGGGTTTAATAAAATTCAAGAAATATCCACTGAAATCAGTAAAGGCAGTGTTCTTGATGAGGTTTTAAATCGCATATATGACACATTTCATGAAATAATACCTTACGATAGGATCGGCTGCGCATTAATATCTGATGATTATGAGCGGGTTTTCGCTCATTGGACAAAAAGCAATTACCCAGAAAAAGTAATGATCAAAAATGGATATACTGCTTTTTTAAGTGGTAGTAGTTTAGAGGGGATACTAACCTCGCAACAACCCCGCATTCTTAACGACCTGCAACTATATTTAGCTGAAAACCCTAACTCATTATCAACTAAATTAATAGTTGCTGAAGGCATTCAATCAAGTTTAACCTGCCCGCTCATTGCAGATGGTAAGCCTATCGGTTTCATTTTCTTCTCTAGCAAAGAAAAAAACACATACATTGATGCCCACCAAAAAATATTTATTAACCTTGCAAGGCAAATATCATTTTTAGTCGAAAAAAGCCGTCTTTATCAACGCATCTATGACATAAACAATCAGTTGGTAAATGCATTGGCGCAACTCAAAGAGCAGTCTTCTCGGGATGCACTTACTGGTGTTTTTCATCGGGGCGCTATAATGGAATTCCTAAAAAACACCATCGAAAAAGACACAAGAAAAAAACAGCCTACTACTGTAATACTTGCTGATATAGATCATTTCAAACATGTCAACGACACATATGGTCATGTTGCTGGTGATACAGCGCTGAAGGAGGTCAGTAAAAGTTTAACTAACCACTTAAGGAGTCATGATTGTGTTGGGCGTTATGGTGGTGAGGAGTTTTTAATTATACTGGGTGAAACCAATGCCACAGATGCTCTGTTAATTATAGAGCGTATCCGTCAAGCAATTTCTGATCTAAAGTTTGAAAGGAATGAAGGCAATTTTTCTGTCACCATGAGCTTTGGTATTGCCTGTTCAGATAATACCTCACATATAAAGACTGAAGAAACATTACTACTAGAAGCGGATAGTGCTTTATATCATGCAAAAAACGAAGGTAGAAATCGTGTATGTATCGCATAAAAAGATTTAATTTGGCTTGAATAGTGAGAATCGCGGTTGCCATACGCTCGGAGCGAAGCATTTACCAAGGCATCTTGCGGAATACTGCTTCCGGTTTAATCATCGTTTTGACCTCAATAGCATGTTGGTAGAATTGGGGCATGCAGTCGTGGCAAGCCCTCCGATGCCATATCGGCTCTTGAAGCTGGCTGAGGGTCATGGGTAATCAGGAAACTTTTTGCGTCTCCGACGGAGGCGATCAAGGCACTCGCGGTGAGCGGGCCGATCCCCGGGATCTGCGCCAGCTTCTTGCTGGCGACGTTCTCACGATGCCAGCTCTGGAGTTGGACCTCTAGTTCCTGAACCTGCCGGTCGAGCGCCTTGAGATGCTCCCCCAGGCGCTCGAGCAATTGCCGAAACGTCCCTGGCAACCCGTTCTCGTACTCCTCTAGGATCTCGGGCAGATGCTTGCCAATGTGGGCAATGCCTTTAGGGATGATGATCCCGTGTTCTGCCAGCAGACCACGTAGCTGGTTGGCCTGTGCGGTCCTCGCCTTAACAAAGCCTTGTCGGGCGCGGTGCAGCGCTAGGACGGCTAACTGCTCACTACTCTTCATTGGCACAAACCGCATGTTCGGCCGGCTCACCGCTTCGCAGATCGCCTCAGCATCCGCCGCATCGTTCTTGTTGGTCTTCACGTAGGGTTTAACAAACTGCGGGGCCATCAGTTTAACGGTATGTCCTAGCCCTTGCAGTTTTCTGGCCCAATAGTGGGCGCTGCTACAGGCTTCCATGCCAACCAGACAGGGTGGCAGATTGGCAAAAAAGCTGATCATTTGTGCCCGCTTGAGCTGCTTGTTAAACAGGCACTTACCGTGTTCGTTCACACCGTGTATCTGGAAAATCGCTTTCGCCAAATCGATCCCGATAGTTTTAACGTTCATGTTGATCGCTCCGCTCACATTGATGAATGTATCGTCCCACACGTTGGCACAGGTGCTGCCAGTTTAGGAGGGGCGACCATCCCATTAGCTGTATCAGCAAGCGCGCCAAGACGGTCGAAATCAAGTACCGCCTATCGAGCCATGGCCCAGTGGCTCACCTGGTCATCGATGCCACCGGACTCAAGGTCTATGGCGAAGGCGAATGGAAAATTCGCAAGCACGGCAAGGAGAAACGCCGCGTCTGGCGCAAGCTTCACCTGGCCGTAGATGCGGCGACCCATGCCATCGTTGCAGCCGAAGTCAGCCTGGAAACGGTGGGCGATAACGAGGTGTTGCCCACGCTGCTCAACCCCTTGCGCCGCAAGATAGAACAAGTCAGCGCCGATGGTGCCTATGACACCAGAGCCTGCTATACCCTACTGCAAAAGAAGGGCATCAAGGCCACCATACCGCCGAGAAAGAATGCGGCATTCTGGAAGAAAGGCTATCCACGCAACGAGGCGGTTGCCGCGCTCAAGGCAGGAGAGCTGGAGCAATGGAAAAAGGACTCTGGCTATCATCAGCGCTCGATAGCTGAGACCGCCATGTATCGCTTCAAGCAGCTCATCGGTCCGAAACTGAGTCTGCGGAGCTACAACGCCCAGGTGGGTGAGATCCTGGCTGGGGTAAAAGTCATGAACAAGGTCATAGGGCTTGGTATGCCCATTCGGCAGGCCGTCAACTAAGCCCGCCCGGCGGGTTGGGGAGCGAGTATCCGACTTTGGATTTGATCAACAAGGCCCCATCAGACGAGGGACCTGGTTCGCAGGGGGAGCCATATGCACCAACTGCTCGCCTCGATAGATACCTACACCACCGCTACGCCAGTGACCCGCATCATCACAGAGTCCACGCATCAGGAGTATGTGAGCACCGAGTAGATCATCAGCGGAAGCCGGATCCCAATCAGGCATTGCTTCATAGGCCGCAAACGCATTACCGACTTCTTGGATTTCCCGTGGAAGCCCAAGCACCGTCTTTCCCTCAATCACTGCCGTCACCTGTTCAACACTCAGTGTGTTGTGCTCAATCGCCAAGGAGGCTTGGATAGTGCGGATCCGGTTCTCTCGACGCAGCATCGGCACCTGGGAGCTCTGAGCAAACCGCCACTGCCCCACCAACTCGGCGATCTCCGCCACCCGACTCAACATGGCGTGGGTCAGGGTGAAGGGAGGGGAATAGGCTGCCATGGGTTACTCCAACTGATGCGATAACAAATGAGGGATTAGCTTAACAGATCCGGGAGCAGAAACTCCCGAATTGAATTTGAATGGCCGAGCGTCCCCGCTAGGGCCAGTGAATTAAGTGTAACATTACCTTATCAGTTGACTACGCCCGTAATTACGTTCACCTCGTACTTTCGTGCGTAACTTAAATAAATACGCGGTCCTCTCCAAGAATTTATAAAATTTCTCATTATGCAGGTCAGCATCTCGGCGATCAAATCGATACTCTGCATCGTCAGGGAAATGCACCAAAGACGCATAATCAGGGTATGCGAGCCTCAATGCACTACACCAAGCTTTACGGATACGCGTAGCCATGTTATCTCCATCGAAATTAGAGTAATCCCCAAGATGACCGTAATCATCTCTGTTAAATAGTAGCACCACGTGATAATGAGGGTACTGGCTTGTTACTTGCTCCTTCACCCAGATAAATCCAAAGAAGAATGGTTTACCCGTCTTACCCTTACGGTGACGTGCCGCCTGTATTTGGCTTTTTAGTGAAGCTATAAAGCGCTTAATAACCTTTTCCTCCTCTACCTCCGGTGGGAAGCTTGTCGGCATATCCGGATCATCCATGATGGATATCAGGGGGAAGCGTAGGTCAACGCGCACTGCAAACACTCGTGGGTGTTTATTCAAGAAGTTAGCGATTACCTCCACGGATGTTTTCAACTGCTCAAAGGATATTGAACCATACTTGGCCTCAGCCACACCTCGTAAGTTTTCTAGCTCGTCGGCTATTAAATGATACCCGACTTTTGATTTCATATAAGTTCCTATAGCTCGCATGGAATACCTATACCCGTTGGTTAGATACTCAGGTGACTTCACTTATCATCATTAATGAGGATTGCTACGTAAAACTTTACGGACAACTGATACTGTTCTCTCTTATCAAACCACTAGGTTGATATACCAATCTGCATTTAGCACTCTGTGCATTACATATACTTTGCTATGCAGATCTATACAGCTAATGGCTTGTATCTGATGTACAAGCCTGATGTGCATCTGATTGGTATACACGAAGTGTATATATCACATGTTCTCGTTCACATACCCTGTGATACACTCTGATGGTGTATCACTCTCACCCTCGATATATCTCCTGCCCCCTCTGCCTTGTTATACACTTTGTGTGTATATGTAATACTATTACCGAACTAAGTAGCCGACTAAATCACCGAAAAGAATCGTAGGTATTTTCGATAAGGTCTCGATAATACCGAGCATTAGAATAAAAAACTTACTCTGAACTTAGCCTCAACGATCAAGCAATTATTCTATGCCATAAACTTAATCTGCACAGCAGATTGACAGCCTTCATTTACTGGCTCCAAATAGACCATAATGAAACCATTAAACTTAAAAAACAGCTCCCAAAAAAGGGAGCCAAGATATTATTAGTTATGATTTTTTCGCTCCATTACCAATTTGCGAATCCAGTCTTCTACTTCTGATTTTTCCCATGCTACCGTCTTTGGCGATGTTTGGAGTTGTGAAGGGAACTTCCCTGCCTTGATTAGCCGATAGATTGTTGGGCGAGATAGCTTAGTCATCGCGATCAATTCATTTATTTTAATGAGACCCATTTTACTCTCCTTAAGTTTTTTCATACCTAAGGTGCTCTGTGTTCATTTTTACATATCCCAGACTCCATCATCACAGCAGCTTCATTGCCCCACCATTTATACTCAATAATCCACAGCCAATACCAAATCACCAACGACTCATCGATGCTACTACAGGTCTTCACATACAAGCTCTCTGTAAAAAACAATGATGAACAGACTCACACCAATCACGAGCCCCCAGTGGCAGGGGAGTTGTCGCCTGATTTTTTCACTGGGGGACGAGAGGCTACACACAACACTCTCTAACTCATAAAAAATGCATACATATCAATGAAAATCGACAAAAAACTGGGCTGGGAGCCCATAAAAAACACTATTTACATACTAGAAAAACCCTATAATGACACTTGACTGACACTAGAAAAACACTAGTATCAAACCTAAACAATATTTAACGCGAGTGGATTTATATGAAATTACCAAGCCATGGGCTACCAATAAAAAATGACTCTAAATACCCATGGGGCGATCGCTTCAATAGACTGAAAGCTACGGAGGAAATGAGAAGATTTGCAGAATATATTCTGTATCAACTACATTTTGACACCATCAACACTGATTCTGACTCAATTTTATTAATTTTTAATGACTATTTCAAAACCAAACAAGATTATGTTATCGCAAACTACATTCGGAAAATAGATAACGCCATCCAGTTAGAGAACACTGACGCAATCGCAGAATTTCTATTCAAACAGTTCAGTAGAAACTGTCTAGAAATGGAGCACTTTTGCTGGATACAGGTAACGAACCCAAGAGTGTGTAATTTTGCATTCGCTATAACCAATAATTGGAGTTATTTTTTTGATAAAGATAGTGACCTTTACAAAAAAAACCTCCCAAATCTTAGTCAACCAGGGCCAGCTTATTTTAGAAGCAATTCTTTTGAAGATGTAATATCATTAAGTCACATGCGTTTTACCAATAGCCACCCAAGAGCCAAAACCTCTCGTCAAAAAAAAGAAAGGGTGATTGAGTATTTTGATCGCTTAGACGATGGCATCGCTATAAAGTCCAAACACCTTCAGTTTATTGAATTGCTTTGGAGTAAAATAATTAAAAAACAAAAACCTAAAAGCTGGTTGAACTTTAAAGGATTAGATAATGAAGATTTGTTATGGATAAAAGACCAGATAGATCAAGATGACATTTTTTTAAAAATAATTGACGGCAATAGCAATGATGATATTTCTGAAGCCATTACAACTTACTTTGATTTACTCTTCATATTTAAAGAAAGTGACTGTATAGTTAAATTTGATAGACTTAAAAAATCCCTAACCCAAAAAAAATACAGAAAGAACAATCCAGACAGCAAACAATATAATTTCATCATGAGTGTAGACATTGAAAGAAAATTAAAAGAAATTACAAAGGCAAAGGGAATAAAAAGAAATGCAGTCATAGAAAAACTAATTAACGATGCGTACTGCAGCATCAATCCTGATGGGTAGTTGCATCAATGTTTCAGCTAGCTATAAAAATTGCATGTTACATGGGGGCACTTACGCCCCCACGGAAAACTATATTTAATCGAGGAAAATCATCTATATCGCAGTTAATCTGTCTAAATGATCCGCCCACTTTTGCAACCACTCTTTGCACTCATCATTGTATCTGTGGAGGTTGTATGTTCCTTCTATGCCCTTTGGGGCATGACCTAATATTGCTTCTGCAATATCACTTGGACATTTCAGCTTTGCAAGCCCTGTTCTAACGGTACGCCGAAGGTCATGTGGTGTCCACGAAGGTATATCAATCATTACATTGTCTTTGCGCAGTCGCCACGCAGTTTCAGTTAACAATTTTTGAGGTATCGGCTTTTTAGTCAAAAGCGATGGAAATAAACAATCACCTGTAATTAATTTCAGTGAATGAAGAAAGTCGATAGCTTGTCTTGGAAGCTGAACATATCGCTCGGTATCAGTTTTCGTTTCTTTTAAATGGAATGTGCCATTACTTAGATCAATATCTCGCCAATAAGCACCACAGATTTCTCCGGTACGACATCCTGTCCATAACGTCATTCTGAGCACGTTTTTCTGTGGAATAGTAAAACCAGAACTTGGTAACCAGAGAAGAAATTTTTTTAGCTCTTCATCACTAAGAATTCGAGTTCCTTTTTGACATGTTAAACGCACTTTCGCTAATTTTAATCTTTTCTTTGCGTTCGTAACTGGGTTTACAAAGTGCTCATCCAGTTTGCCCGTTCCAATTGCATAATCGAAAGCAGCTGACAGCTCACGCAGAACACTACCAGCTTGCACATTCGCTCCCCGCGCAACAATCTCCATGACCAAAGCCACGATATCGTTAGCTGGCACCTCTGTGGCTAACCTCTCTCCGAATGCACGCACAGGATCGTTATAGAGAGTCCTTCGTGTTTCTGCTTGCCCTTTGGGTTTACGGGCTCCAAGTAAAATTCCTCCTTCCTTGGCATGCCGATCTTCGATGTGCTCAGTCAGGTAAAGCTCGATCATGTCAGTGATGGTAAACGGTGCAACGACTTCAGATTCTTGGTCGCGCTTGACTTTAACTGCGCTCAGCTCTGTAGCCGGACAGACACCTTGATGCCTCATGAGCTTCAATTCCTTGAACTTGGTCCTGGCCTCCTCCAAGGACATGGCAGGAAAGACACCTAAGGTGACTTGCTTTTGCTTACGCGGATTCAAAGGGTCGTTGTAGCGATAGTAAAAGCTTTTCTTTCCCGTTTTTCCACACGCGACTCGCAATCCTCGGTAATCACCGACGTCGACTTTATCTTTGTCTCCTGGCTTCATCGACTCAATTGCCTTGTAAGAAAGCGGTTTGCTATTCTGGGGCGCGGCCATCACTTACATCCTTTCATATCGTTTTTTATGAGAGCAAAAGCGTAGGTTTTCATTTCAACCACGTTCATCATCACATAAACCTACGCTTTAACCTACGCTTTAAAGCAAGATTTAGTGAGCTTTGATGAGACAAACTGAACCATGCTGAGCCTTAACAATGAAAAAGATAAGTGCAATAACAGCAACTTAATGGCGAACAGACATTGATAACAATAGAAAATTTACACCAGCACACACCTATGATGCAGCAGTACCTTGGCCTCAAGGCCGAGAATCCCGAGATCCTGCTGTTCTACCGGATGGGCGACTTCTACGAGTTGTTCTATGACGATGCCCGCAAGGCCTCCCAACTGCTCGATATCTCCCTGACCAAGCGTGGCCAGTCGGCTGGCAGCCCCATCCCGATGGCGGGCGTTCCCTATCACGCCATCGAGGGCTATCTGGCCAAGCTGGTCCAGCTCGGCGAATCTGCCGCCATTTGCGAACAGGTGGGGGATCCCGCCACCAGCAAGGGGCCGGTGGAGCGCAAGGTGATCCGCATCATCACTCCGGGCACCGTCTCCGACGAGGCGCTGCTCAGCGAGCGGCAGGACAACCTGATCGCCGCCGTCTACCACGATGGCCGCCGCTTCGGCTATGGCACCATGGACATCGGCTCCGGCCGCTTCTTCATCAACCAGTTCGAAAAAGAAGAGACCCTGCTGGCGGAGCTGCAGCGCACCAATCCGGCGGAGCTGCTCTACCCCGAATCCTTCGCCTTCCTGCACCACGTCGAGGGTCGCCGCGGTCTGCGCCGGCGCCCGGAGTGGGAGTTCGAGCTCGGGACTGCCCGCAAGCTGCTCTGCCAACAATTCGGTACCCAGGATCTGGTGGGCTTTGGCGTCGAGCAGAGCGAGACCGCCCTGTGCGCTGCCGGTTGCCTGATGCAGTACGTCAAGGACACCCAGCGCACCGCACTGCCCCACATTCGCAGCGTGCGCCTCGAACAGCCCGATCATGCCGTCATCATGGATGCCGCCACCCGCCGCAATCTGGAGCTGACCCAGAATCTGGCCGGTGGCTATGAAAATACCCTGGCCGAGGTGCTGGATCGCACCGCCACCCCCATGGGCAGCCGCCTGCTCAAGCGCTGGATCCACCAACCGATCCGCGATCGGGTGATCCTCAAAGGCCGCCAGAGCACCATCAAGGAGCTCATCGAGCAGAACCTCTACGACGAGTTGGGCAACCTGTTGCGTCAGGTCGGCGATGTGGAGCGGGTGCTGGCCCGTCTCGCCCTGCGCTCGGCCCGTCCCCGCGACCTCACCCGCCTGCGTCAGGCGTTCGCCCAGCTGCCCGAGTTGCAACGCCTGCTGGCGGACAATGAACACGAAGCGGTGCAGCAGCTGGCCGAGCGCGCCAGCACCTTCCCCGAGCTGCTCGACCTGCTGGAGCGCGCGGTGATGGAGGTGCCACCGGTGCTGATCCGCGATGGCGGCGTCATCCGTGACGGCTTCAATCAGGAGCTGGACGAGCTGCGGGATCTGGCCAACGGCGCCACTGCCAGCCTCGCCCGCATCGAGGAGCGGGAGAAGCTGCTGACCGGCATCAACACCCTCAAGGTGGGTTACAACAAGGTGCACGGCTTCTATATCGAAGTGAGCCGCGCCAACAGCCATCTGGTGCCGGCCCACTACATCCGCCGTCAGACGCTGAAAAACAACGAACGCTACATCATCGATGAGCTTAAAAAATACGAGGACAAGGTGCTCACCGCCCAGGCTCAGGCGCTGGCACTGGAGAAACGCCTCTACGAAGAGCTGCTCGATGCCCTGCTGCCCCACCTCGGCGATCTGCAGGAGTCCGCTGCCGCACTGGCGGAGCTGGACGTGCTGGCCAACCTGGCCGAGCGGGCCGAGACCCTCGACTACCGATGCCCGACGCTCATCGATGAGGATCAGATCCTGATCGAGGCGGGCCGCCATCCGGTGGTGGAGCAGGTGATGAGCGATCCCTTTATCGCCAACCCCATCCGGCTGGAGCGGGAGCGGCGGATGCTGATCATCACAGGCCCCAACATGGGCGGTAAATCGACCTACATGCGCCAGACTGCGCTGATCGTGTTGCTGGCCCATATCGGTGCCTTCGTGCCCGCCGACAGCGCCCGCATCGGCCCCATCGACCGCATCTTCACCCGCATCGGGGCATCGGACGATCTCGCCTCCGGCCGCTCCACCTTTATGGTGGAGATGACCGAGACCGCCAACATCCTCAACAACGCCACCGCCCGCAGTCTGGTGCTGATGGACGAGATTGGCCGAGGTACCAGCACCTACGACGGCCTCTCGCTGGCGTGGGCCTGCGCCGAGCAACTGGCGAGCAAGATTGGCGCTTACACCCTGTTCGCCACCCACTACTTCGAGCTGACCCGCTTGCCCGAGCTGATGAGCGGACTGGCCAACGTCCATCTGGATGCAGTGGAGCACGGCGACACCATCGCCTTTATGCATGCGGTGCAGGAAGGGGCGGCCAGCCGCTCCTACGGCCTGCAAGTGGCGGCGCTGGCGGGGGTGCCAAAATCGGTGATCCAGCAGGCTCGCCACAAACTGCACGAGCTGGAGAGCGCCACCCCGGTGGCCGCCGGTGAAAGCCGCCCGGCTCCGGTGACTCTCGCCCCGCAGATCCATCCGGTGGTGGAAGAGCTGGAAGCGGTGCGCCCAGACGAGCTGACCCCCCGTCAGGCGCTCGACCTGATCTATCGCCTCAAGCAGATGCTGTAAGCAGCTGCCGCCGCGCAAGCATGCAAAAGGGGAACCGCGAGGTTCCCCTTTTTATGTTCAGCACGTTATGTTCAGCACCGACCAGCCGTTCAGGCCACCGCTCGCGCCTCCCTGCGAGCACGCAGCAGGCTCTGGCGCCCCTGCCAGTAGCCCTGCAGATAGCCGGACTCCAGCTTGAACGCGTCGCGGGTAAAGCGGGAGACAGGAAAATCGGCCGGTGGCGCGATCACCTCGATCTCGCAGTCGGCAGGGGGATTGGCGATAAAATCGAGAGCCCGGTTGTAGGCCACATCCCGTGCAAGCATCGCCTGTGCCAGCGCGGGCTGGGTCTTCAGCAAGGCTTTGACCATCCAGCAGAAGCGGGCCGGCTTCTTGCGATAACCGCGCGGCTCGGAGAGCACCACCGTCATCCGCCGCGCCCCGCGACGGTAGGCCTCGATCACCGGAATGGAGTCGCTGATGCCGCCATCCGCCATGGGGCGCCCCTCGACACAGGGGGTCTCGTGCTGCACCACCGGCAGGGCGCAGGTGGCGGTCAGCACTTCGTCCATATTCTCGGGGCGCACCGGCAGGTAGACAGCCGCGCCGGTCGCCACCTCGGTGATGACCGCATAGAAGGGGATGCGGCAGGTGGAGAAGGTATCGAGGTCGAGGGGAAAACGGTAGCGACTGGTGCGCCAGAGCCAGCGGACATCCACCAGATCGCCCCCCTTGACGAAACGCAACGGGTCGAGAAAGTCGCTGCTGCAGGCCAGCTCGGTGATGATGTGATGACTGCGGCGCGGCTGCTCGCTCAGATAAGAGACCAGATTGGTGGCACCGGCCGAAACGCCCATGACGAAATCGAACGGGTAGTGGTGGCTTTCCACGAAGGCATCGAGCACGCCGCTGGCGAAGATGCCGCGCATGGCTCCCCCTTCGACAATCAGGGCGCGAGGGTGGGGATTAAACATAACAAGGCTCCGTCAGCTGTAATACCTGCCGGGATCGATCCCGGCCCAGTGATGGACGCCTTCATGCAGAACATCAAGACGCCGCAGCAGGACGGTTCAGGCCCGCATCGGCAAGGCAACAGCCGGACAGATGCAAAACGTGAAACCGTGAAGCGACCCCCAGTATATGCAGCGCAACAACCGTCAAAAAATGAATTTAAATAATAAAAAGCATGCCAATTTGGCATGATTCGCCTGATAAAAAGGCCAGCCGCAGGGCTGGCCACGTCACTGATTGCTGATTCCGGCTCAGGGCAAGCCGGGGCCGAAGTGCCCCGTTACCGGATCATAGTGGTAGGCGTCGTAATCAAAGTCGATCCCCTTGAGCAGCGGGTTGGGCAGCTCGAACAGCTGCCGCTCGTGGAGCCTGGCCTGAGCGAGGGATGGCTTGAAGTAGCGCAGCCAGAGCTGTTGTAGCGAGCCATCCTGCCACGCCAGCTTGAGCCCGGCCTGAATGCGCCTGAGCCCCGTCTGATTCCCCTTGTAGGTGTAGAAGAGATGGAGGAAGGGGTAGTGCAGAGCGATGTGCGGCTCCACGGTGAGACCGACCACATCCCGATGCTGCTCCAGCTCGGTGAAGAGCTCGTTGGCGCCGCGGCAAAAGAGGTCGGCCCGCCCACGGGCCACCAGCTTGAACAGGCGCTCATAGCTGTCCACCTCCTGCACCTGCAGACCGGCCGCCCGCAGAATGGCAGCATCCTGCCAACCGCGCCCCTGCACGTTCTGGTACTGCTTGAGCTGTTCGAAGCGGGTCACCCCCGCAATTGCCTTCGCCTGCTGCGGACTGACAAAGCAGATGCGATAGCCGAGGATGCCGAGCTCCACCGGGAAGCGGACATAGTCGAGGGCCTCGCCGCTATCAGGCTGTGGCGTATCGACGGCAAAGAAGTTGGGATAGAAGTTGGTTTGCAGCACTTGGCGCAGCCGGATCCGGTTCATCGGCGGCGCCGCCCGCAGCTCGTAGTCACCGAAGCTGTCGCGGGTCTTCTCCAACGCCAGCTGCAACAGATCGCGAAAATAGAGAGTGCGCTGATCCCGCTCACTTTCGGGGCTGATATGGGTAAAGACGTCGCTCGCCCACAGGGGGGCGGCAAGGAGGGAGAGGCTGCACAGCAGCAAGGAGAAAGCGAGGCGATGAAAGGTCATACTGCTCATCCCGGGAATACACGCTCCCTAGAGTGTAGCGCCGGGACGAGCCGCCTTCTAAAGGGAAACTCGGCCTACCAGAACATCTGGCCCAGCAGGGGCGCCAGCAGCACGGTTACCATGCCGGCGATCATCATCACCATGCTGGAGACCACCCCCTCCTCGTTACCCATCTGATAGGCCTTGGCAGTACCGGCACCGTGGGCCGAAGCACCAAAGCCCGCCCCCTTGCCGAGGCGGCTGCGAATGGCCAGCACGGTGAGCACGCTCTCCCCCACCGCCATACCAATCACCCCGGTCAACACTACGAACAGCGCGGTGAGATCGCTCTGACCGCCGATGGCGCGGGTCGCCTCCACCGCAAATGGGGTGGTGATGGAGCGCATCGCCAGACTGCGTTGCAGCATGTCGGAGAGATCCAGCCAGCGGGCCAGCAGCACGGTACTGCCCACCGCCATGATGACGGAAGCGAACACCCCCACCGACAGCGACAGCCAGTGGCGGCGAATGAGCTGGCGGTTCTCGTAGACCGGCACGGCGAAGGCAACGGTGGCGGGTCCCAGCAGCCAGAGCAGCCAGTGGGATTCGGCCATGTAATCCTGATAGGGGATGTGGAACAGCAGTACCACCGCCACCAGCAGGGTCGGCGCCAGTAGAAGGGGCATCAGCGGTAGAATGCGCTTTTTGCCATAGAGCCATTTGCTGGCGTAGTAGAAGAGCAGGGTCAGGGCAAAGCAGAGCAGCCCGAGCAGGGTATCAGACATGACGGCGACTCCGGCGGGCCAGTTTCAGTTCGAGGCGGTAAACCCGGTCCACCACCAGCGCGGTAGTGCCGAGCACTAGCGTGGTACTCACCAGCAGCACCACCATGATCCGCCACCCCTCCTCCAGCAACAGCTCCTGATAGTTGACCACCGCCACCACGGCGGGGACGAAGAACAGCAGCATCTCCGCCAGCAGCCAGCGGGCACCGGCCTCAAACCACTGCGCCTTGACCACCCCAAGCAGGATGCAGGCCAGCAGCAGCAACATGCCGGTGAGGTTGGCGGGCAGCGGCAGATGGAGGGTGCGCACCGCGATATCGGCCAGCAGCCAGATGGCTGCCAGCAACACAATCTGGAAGGGAGTCTGTAACCAGCGCAAGCAGAGGGCTTTCATGATTATCGTCTTTCTGTGAACCGGCTCACAGTATAGAGTTGAGCAAAACCTGCCAGAAATGAATTAAAATTATCAAATTCATGCCGCATAGGCATACTTCATCCCCTACCCGCCAACACGAGTCGAGAGAGTCCATGGATATTCGCGCCCTGCGCTATTTTGTCGAACTGGTGCGGGAAAAAAGCTTCACCCGCGCCTCCGAAAAGCTGTTCGTCACCCAGCCCACCATCAGCAAGATGATCCGCAATATTGAAGAGGAGCTGGGCCAGCCCCTGCTCAACCGGGAGGGACGCCGCTTCACCCTGACCGACAGCGGCCAGGTGCTGTTCAACCGGGCCCAGACCATCCTGGCGGAGATGCAGCAGCTGGAGGCCGAACTGGCGGATCTGCAGAGCCTGCAACACGGTCGCCTCACCCTCGGCATTCCCCCCATGGTGGGCCACGTCTATGCGGATCTGATCCGCGCCTACCGCACCCGCTATCCCAAGGTGGAGCTGACGCTGGTGGAGTACGGCGGTCGCCGCATCGAACAGGCGGTGCTGGAGGGGGAACTGGATCTCGCCATCACCATGCTGCCGACCAAAGAGGGGGGCGCCCTCAGTGCGCTGGAGCTGGATCAATACCCGATTAGGGTGGTGCTGCCGGATCAACCCCGCTGGCGTGGCGAGGCGCCGCTGCGGCTGGAGTCCCTGCAGGAGGAGCCCTTCCTGCTCTATACCCAGGCATTTACCCTGAGCGAGCGGCTGGAGCAGGCGTGTCAGGAGGCAGGCTTTGTGCCGCAGGTGGCGGCGCGCAGCAGCCAGTGGGATTTTCTCACCGCCATGGTACGCAGCGGCATGGGAGTCGCCTTCTTGCCGGAGCCGGTCTGCAACCGGCTGACGCCCGATGGGTTGGTGCTGCGGCCGCTGGAGCCCGAACTGAGCTGGCGACTCGGGGTGATCTGGCCGAGCGAGCGCTATCTGTCGCGCACCGCCGAGGCCTGGCTGGCCCTCTGTCGCACCCGGCAGGAACCTCAATAATCACCGAAGCGATCGGTCTGCGGGTTGTAGAAGTAGGGGCGGTAATCGAAGCTGATCCCCTCGAGAAAGGGGTTATCCAGCCGCAGCAGTCTGCGCTGGTAAAACTTGGCAAAGGCGATGGCCGGGCCAAAACTCTTGCGCCACAGCGCCTGTAGCGAGCCATCCTGCCATGCCAGTTGCAACCCCTGCTCGACCCGTAACAGCGCCTCGCGATTATTGGGATTGGTGTAGAAAACCCGGGGCAGCGGGTAGTAGATCAACAGCGCCTCATCCACCAGCAGATCCGCTATCTCCTTGTGGGTGAGCTGCTCGCTGCGCAGCTCGCTCGCCCCGCGGCAGAAGAGATCGAAGCGACCCCGCGCTACCATTTTGAACAGCTTCTCGTACCCCTCCACTTCCACCACCTCCATCCCGGCGTAGCGCAGAATATCCACATCCAGCCACCCCTTGCCCTGACCAAAGGTGAACTGGCGCAGCCCCTTGAGGTCGGTCACTCTGCTCACCGCCGCCTTTTGCTGTGGGCTGACGAAACAGATGCGGTAGCTGACGATGCCCAGATGGATGGGAAAACGGACATAGGTGAGCCCCAGCCCCTCGCGGGTGCTGCTGTAGCTGTCCATCACAAAGAGGTTGGGGTAGCTGTCAAGCTGCATGCTGAGCCGCTCGCGCGCCTTGGTCATGGGCGGTGCGGGGACCAGCTCATAGTCGCCAAACTGGTCGCGGGTCTTCTCAAGGGCGAGCCGCAACAACTCCCGATCATAGGTGGTGCGCGGGTCCCGCTCGCTCTCCGGGCTGATGTAGGTAAACCGGGTGGCCGCCTGCCCGGTCAGCGACAACAGGCAGAGCAGCGCGGCGGCCAGCAGATGCAGGGAGGACATAAACCGGGCCTTGGCTGAAGGGGTACTTTCAGTGTAGCCCCCGAGCGTGGGCGCCCGCTCCCGCCACCACCCCATGGTCTCTTCCCCTTTTTGGCCAGTTGCACCCATCAGCCTACTCCCCCGCCGGAGGCGTGCTTCTGAGCGACGCGGCGTAACGTTGATAGGCAGCAGAATCGCGCACCTGCTCGATGGCATCCCACACCTGCCGGCTTTGTTGGGGATGGGCCTGATAGAAGTGGTGAGAGAAGACCAGATAGTAGGGTTTCTCCACCAGCACCGGCGACAGCCGCTCGATACGGGCCTGCAGCTCGGGATGGGCCGCCAGAATGCTGTCAGCCACCTCGGTCTGGATGGCCGTCGCCTGCGCCCGATCCATCACCAGCTTTTTCAACATGATCAGCGGGTCACGGCTGGAGTCATCCACCTCGGCCCCCGCCGCCAGCAACAAGTCGACGATGGAAAATCCCGACTGGGCCGCCACCATGCCCTTGACCCTGAGGGTGGTGCCATCCCACTGGCTCTTGCCCCCCTTGAGCTGGTAGAGGCTGTAGCTCTCGGTCAGCAGCCGCTTGGCGGGGTCGGGTTTGCCCTCACGCATGGGATAGACCCCCACCTTGGTCGCTCGCTCGACGCTGTAACTCATCTTGATGGCCGCATCCATCTGGCCACTGCTCACCTGCGAGAGGCAGCGCTTCCACGGCAGCGGCGTCAGCACGATCTCGGCATTGAGGGCGGTGGCAACCGCCTTGAGGTGATACTGGACAATCCCCTCGCCAGATTGCAGCAGCCAGGGGTAGGAGTCACTGTTTTCGAGGCAGGTACGCAGCGTAAAGGCCGGGGCCGCGCCGCCAGTGACGGGCAACAGCAACGCGATGAAGAGCAGGATGCGGGCAGATACGCGCATGGGCCATCTCCTTGGCGGCAACGATCTCTCCCTTACTCTATCAGAGCCTGTGCACCTGATAACCCGGCTCAGGGCAGTGAACCGAAATCATCCGCCTGCGGATTGTAAAGGTAGGGGCGATAGTCAAAACCCGCCTTGAGTAGCAGCGGGTTGCCGAGCCGGAAGATCTGGCGAGCCCCCAGATTGGCAAACACCAGCGAGGACTGGAAGTGGTGACGCCAGAGCCGCTTGAGGGAACCATCCTGCCAGGCCAGTTGCAGACCGCGCGCAAGACGCTCGCGCTCCTGAACATAGTGGGCGTTGCTGTAGAACACGTGGATCAGTGGATAGAAGAGGGCCAGATGGCGATCGACCGTCAACCCGGCCACCTTGCCCTGATGAGATTGCCACTCCGGCAGGATCTCGTTGGCCCCACGGCAGAAGAGGTCGATGCGCCCGCGCGCCACCATGCGAAACAGCGACTCGTAGTTATCCACCTCATGCACGGTCAGTCCGCCGTGGCGCAGGATCACGGCATCCTGCCAGCCGGTGCCCGCTCCCTGAGTGAAGTGGCGCAACTGATCCAGGGTGTTCACCCGCGCCAGCTCGGCAGCGCGATCCGAACCGACGAAACAGACCCGGTAGCCGAGGATCCCCATGTCGATCGGGAACGGGATCGATGCCACCTGATCCGCCGCGCCCTGAACCGCCACAACTTCCCCCTGATAGGGCCAGCTGTCGACAATAAACAGGGCGTTTTCGCCCTGCTCCTGCACCTCAATCCGCATCCGCGCCTTGTTCATCGGCAGGGAGTCCAGCAACTCGTAGTCACCATATTCGGGGCGGGTCTTCTCCAGCGCCAGCTGCATCACCTCACGGTAATAACGCATCCGCATATCCTGACTGTTTTCAGGACTGAGCAGGGTAAAGCGGGTGGCAGCCAGCAAGGCAGAGGGGAAGGATAAACAGAGGCAGAGCAACAGAAGTCGATAGATCATGGCTGAACTCATACAACGGGGTTCACCCAGTATAGACTGGCTCTCCCCCCGTTGAGGGCGGGCCAGTTGCGACTTGCGCGCCCGATCACCGGCGGGGAAGTCCGGGCCGCCACCGGCCCGGAGCGCGGGATCATGCCGAGCCCGGCACTACTCTTCGCCGATGGGAGCGGCGATCCACTTCATCAGCGTCAGCATATCCTGCGGCGCCACCCCGACCGAGAGGCCACGCTTGCCGCCGCTCACCAGGATCTCGTCAAACTGCAGGGCCGACTCGTCGAGCACGGTAGGCAGCAGCTTCTTCTGGGCCAGCGGGCTGATGCCACCCACCTTGTAACCGGTCAGCTTCTCCGCCTCAGCAGGTTTCATCATCTCCACCTTCTTGAGGCCGGTCGCCTTGGCCAGCTGCTTCAGGCTGCACATGCCGGATGAGGGAACGATGGCCACCACCGCCTGCTTGTCGTGATGGGCGACCAGGGTCTTGAACACCTGCGCCTCCGGCAGCCCGAGCTGGGTCGCGGCATGCTTGCCGAAATCGTCGTGGGCTTCGCACTCGTAGGGGTAGAGCTTGTGGGGAATCTTGAGCTTCTTCAGCAGGTTGATGGCAGGAGTCATGATGGTTGCCTTGAATCGAATCACATAAAAACAAGGCCAAACAGTCTGCACCTCACTATGGGGTGATGCAAGGGGGGTGATGCAGTCGCAAGGGAGATTGACTGGCCGCTAGCCATGCACGCTGGCGGCGGCCGACTAGAACACTTGACCAAACTGAGCCCAAACGGGTATTGCTTTAACCCTTTGACGCAGCCACGACCCCATACAGCAGGAGCACATATGCAACTAACCCCACCCCAACCGCCTCGGGACGATGAGATCGAAGCGCTGCGCATTGGTCTCTCGGGCTTCAACAAGGGTCACGCCGGCACCCATCTGCGCGAGCGGATCGCCAGCTTTATCAAGGATAAAGAGGGCAAGGTACACGGCGGCATCATCGCCGACATCAAGTGGGGCTGGCTGCATGTCGACTGGCTCTGGATCGACGAAAGCATCCGCCGCGATGGCTGGGGCGGCCGCCTGCTCGGCGCCATGGAGCAGTACGCCCAAAGCAAGGGCATCAGCAACTACCACTTGGAAACCACCAGCTTTCAGGCCCTCCCCTTCTACCAGAAGCAGGGTTACGAAGTCTTTGGCCAGCTGCCCGATATGCCGCCGGGGCATATCAGTTACTTCCTGAAAAAGCAGGACAAGTGATCACATTCCAGCTCCTTGCCAACGCTCAGCTCGTGATCCGCCCGTTCGAACCGGCCGATGCCGACGAGTTTTGGTGCTCCCGTTCATTTACTCGGGGCAGCGCGCTGGAGTGGTTTGCCAGCTGCGATCAGGATCGCGCGGCAGGACGCGCCTTTGACATGGGCATCTTCTGCGCCACCACCGGCCAGCTCTTGGGTGGCGCAGGTATCAACCAGCTGTCGCCACATCATCGCTACGGCAATATCGGTTACTGGGTTCGCCAATCCCGCCAAGGCTGCGGCATCGCCCCTCAGAGATCCCCTCATTTTTAGAGACTCAAATAATTCCAAGTGTGCGGGTATATAAGCGGTGTTGCTTCAGGT
>NZ_JAPCJA010000069.1:0-20135 GCF_027707745.1 Aeromonas sp. QDB23 | reverse complement strand
ATCTCGCACCTCGATAACTGTACGTAAGATCAGTATAGTTCGTGGTAACTGACTGCTAATCATGGGTAATCAGGTTTTGTTTTCATTTGATGCTGTAAGCCCGCTGACTATATGCCCTTGTAAATGCAAAGTTATTGACCTGAAGCAAAAGTTGCACAGAAATAAATCGATTGCTGTGACATCTTTGCGCGCCATCCCAATCTTGTCGCTCACCCCAGATAACACGCCGCCATGCCCATTCCTGGATACCAGCGCCGCCCGCACCCAACGCCAAAAGGTGCATATCAATGACGCCTTACAACCATGTAGGACAGCGATTAATTGTTGTTAAGATGGGTAAATCAGCGTATTTTTGCGCCACGCAAGTTATTGGGAAGTAATGGTTTATTTATGAAGAATGAGTCGAGATGGCAAAAGGTGGGGGCCTTTCTCGCGGCCGTGTGGGGAATCGGATCCTTTCTCTTTATCCTACTCGGTTTTATTGTCGCGCTGGCCTATCTGGTCCTGGTAAAACACGGTTAATCAAGGCTTGCAGATGAGTATCGTGTGAGAACCGCCCCTTCGACAAGCTGTTCCGGGGTCTGCCCCATCACATCGCCAGGAGACGGGGAACCGCCATACCCGCACCACCGATTGCGCCCTCCCAGCTTGGCCTGATAGAGCGCCATATCAGCCAGCTTGAAACTGTGGCTCCAGAATGAATCCGGACATTCAGGATGCAACGGATAGCGACAGTATCCCAACGACACCGTCAACCATAGCGGCCTGTCTTCGAAGCCAAAGCGGTGCTGGGCAACACGCAGCCTGAGGTATTCGGCTCGCAGCGCCAACTCCTGTTCGTTATCCACCTGCAACAACAGTAAAAACTCCTCTCCCCCCAGCCGGATAATCGGTTCTGATTCACTCACCACCAGCTTGCGCAGCAGTTCAGCCAGTTGCTTCAACACCAGATCCCCGATGTCATGACCAAATCGATCATTTATCCGTTTGAAATGATCGAGATCCAGCAGCAACAGCAAACAAGGCTTGGCTCCGTTAGCCTGCAACCAGCCATCCAAATAACGGCGATTGAAGCAACGGGTCAAGGGATCGGTGAACGCCGCCATCTCCATCTGACAGGATCGCTCCAGCAACGCATCGTGTTGCTGGCTGACCTTGCTGGCCATCTCCCTGAACTTGCCACTCAAGGTCGCCATTTCGGCACTGCTGTCGATAAACGGGATCAAATTGGCATCTGGCCGATCGCCAAAACGCTGCAACGCTGAAACCAGCTGCTGCAACGGGGTAAGCACAATACTGTTGAGTCGGTACATGGCGATCATGATGCAGATAAAACTGATGAACAGCATGCCCACAAAGGTCCAGAGCGCCCCTTCCAGCACACTGCCCAATACTTTGCGCTCCTCCTCGATGACCAGCGTTAACACCGGCAGGTTATCGCTGTTGAGCAGCCGCACCTCTCCCCTCAGCCGATCCAGCCCCAGGTCAATCAGGCGATAGGTCATTTGCGATTTCAACGGTTTGAAGGAGGCGGTGACATCCAGATTGGTATGGGAGATCGCCAGTGGCAGTTCGGTTCGCTGCGATACCTGCTCGAGATAAGCGGTGTCGAGCCAACGCATCACCAGCAAAAAACCGTTGAACGGCGCAGAGCCGTCACTGTTTCTGATCGGCTGCCAGGAGTACATCAATGGCCCCCACTGGGAGGCTCGAATGCCATGCAGGTTGGCCCCTCCCTGCGCCATAGACGCTCCTCTTAACTGCTTTTTCAGCTCGTCGAGAAAATAGGGAAACTGATCAGGATTGATCCCGGGCGCATCGGGCAGCAGGGTACGAGTCCAGATCTCGTGGCCGCCAAGATCCATAAAGCTCATCAGGTTGAGGCTAAAATCCCGCATTGGCATGTCGTTGAACAGATTGGATTCGATGTACATCCTGTTCCTGTTGCCTATAAAGCGGTGGCTATCATCCCAGATGCCCCAATCCCGACTGAATGCATCCAGAGCAGCAACATCGGACTGCACCACCCGGCTAACTCGCAGCAGGTGATCCTTCATGCGCTGCTCTTCAATCCGGGTGGCCGCCGGGATCTGGGCCCATGCCAGCAGGAACAATAGCAGCAGGATAGCCCCCAGCCAGATGGGGAACATGGAGTAAGCCAACTGATGATCAATCGTGCGCGGAGCCTGAGCCATAACCCGATATATCCATTACCATGATGCCGTGATACCCAGCCTGCCCGCATCACACGAGCCGCACCTGCAGGCTCCCGATCTTCATAGTAAAAAGGGGCCAAAGGCCCCCCGATTATAACGGTTTATCTGGTCAATAGCGGTCGCAAAAAACGTGCTGTATGAGACTCTTTATGGCCGCATATCTCTTCTGGCGTCCCCGTCACCAGAATTCGGCCGCCACCGGCCCCCCCCTCCGGCCCCAGATCGACGATCCAGTCGGCAGTTTTCACCACGTCCAGGTTGTGCTCGATGATGACGATGGTATTACCGCGATCCCGCAACTGGTGCAGTACCTTGAGCAGTTGCTGGATGTCGTGGAAGTGCAACCCGGTGGTCGGCTCGTCCAGAATATAGAGGGTCTGACCGGTATCCCGCTTGGAGAGCTCCCGCGCCAGCTTGACACGCTGCGCCTCGCCGCCAGAGAGAGTGGTCGCTGACTGACCAAGGCGAATGTAAGAGAGGCCCACATCCATCAGGGTCTGCAACTTGCGCGCCACTGCCGGCACCGGATCGAAGAACTCGCGGGCATCTTCCACAGTCATGTCGAGGATCTCGTGGATGTTCTTGCCCTTGTATTTCACCTCCAGGGTCTCGCGGTTATAGCGCTTGCCCTTGCAGACGTCGCAAGGCACGTAGACATCCGGCAGGAAGTGCATCTCCACCTTGATGACCCCATCCCCCTGACACGCCTCGCAGCGACCGCCCTTGACGTTGAAGGAGAAACGGCCCGGCTGGTAACCGCGCGAGCGAGCCTCCTGGGTGCCGGAGAGCAGTTCGCGGATCGGGGTAAACAGGCCGGTATAGGTGGCCGGGTTGGAGCGCGGCGTACGACCGATGGGGCTCTGATCGATGTCCACCACCTTGTCCAGATGCTCCAGCCCCTCGACGCTGCGATAGGGCGCAGGCGTAGACTCGGTCGCCTTGTTCAGTTCACGGTGGGCGATACGGAACAGGGTGTCGTTGATCAGGGTGGACTTGCCGGAGCCGGAGACGCCGGTGACGCAGGTCATCACCCCGATCGGCAGATCCAGGTTGACGTTACGCAAATTGTTGCCGCTCGCCCCCTTGAGTTTCAACCACTTGCCTGTGAGCGGCGTGCGCTCGGCCGGGATGGCGATCTGCTTGCGGCCAGAGAGATAGTCACCGGTCAGCGACTCCGGATTGTCGATGATCTGCTGGGGGGTGCCCTGCGCAACAATTTCGCCACCGTGCACGCCAGCGCCCGGGCCGATATCGAGCACATGGTCGGCGAGGCGAATGGCATCCTCATCGTGCTCCACCACGATCACCGTGTTACCAAGATCGCGCAGATGAGTGAGGGTCTTGAGCAACCGCTCATTGTCGCGCTGGTGCAGGCCGATGGAAGGTTCATCCAGCACATACATGACCCCTACCAGACCGGCACCGATCTGACTCGCCAGCCGAATGCGCTGGGCTTCACCACCGGAGAGGGTCTCTGCGCTACGCGACAGGCTCAGGTAGTTGAGGCCGACGTTCACCAGGAAGCCGAGTCGTTCAACGATCTCTTTCAGGATCTTCTCGGCAATCTGGGCGCGCTGGCCGGTCAGGTTCAACCCTTCAAAGAAGGCGAGCGCATCACCGATAGACTGCTCGGCGATGGCGGGCAGGTTGCGGTTGTCGACGAAGACATGACGCGCCTCTTCCCGCAGTCGGCTGCCACCGCAGCTGGTACAGGATTTGTTGGCGATGTATTTGGATAGCTCTTCGCGCACCGAGTTGGACTCGGTTTCCCGATAGCGCCGCTCCATGTTGTGCAGGATCCCCTCGAACGGGTGCTTGCGCACCACTACATCGCCGCGATCGTTCATATAACGGAACTCGATCTCGGTGCGGCCGGAACCACGCAGGATCACCTCCTGGGTCTTCGGCGGAAGATCTTCCCACGGCGTATCCAGATCGAACTTGTAGTGATCGGAGAGGGATTTCAGCATCTGGAAGTAATAGAAGCTGCGCTTGTCCCAGCCGCGGATGGCGCCGTTGGCCAGGCTGATGGCAGGATCGCCGATCACCTTGGCCGGGTCGAAATATTGCTGCACCCCGAGGCCGTCACAAGTCGGGCAGGCACCGGCCGGGTTGTTGAAGGAGAAGATGCGCGGCTCCAGCTCCGACATGGAGTAGCCGCACTCCGGGCAGGCGAAGTTGGCGGAGAAGGTCATGGGGGCAACCCCCTCCTCTCCATCCATCGGCACGACCTGCACGATGCCACCGGAGAGGGTCAGCGCCGTCTCGAACGACTCGGCCAGCCGCAGTGCCAGGTCATCGCGCACCTTGAAGCGATCCACCACCACCTCGATGGTGTGCTTCTTGTGCAGTTCCAGCGCGGGCGGGTCGGAGAGATCGCACACCTCGCCGTCGATGCGGGCACGGATGTAGCCCTGCGCTGCCAGATTCTCCAGCAGCTTGGCGTGTTCCCCCTTGCGATCGCGCACCACCGGAGCCAGCAGCATCAACTTGCTCCCCTGTGGCTGGGCCAGCACCTGATCCACCATCTGGCTGATGGTCTGGGCGGCGAGTGGAATGGCATGAGTCGGGCAACGAGGCTCACCGACCCGGGCAAACAGCAGACGCAGGTAGTCGTAGATTTCGGTGATGGTGCCGACAGTCGAGCGCGGGTTGTGGGAGGTGGACTTCTGCTCGATGGAAATGGCGGGCGAGAGTCCCTCGATATGGTCGACGTCCGGCTTCTCCATCAGGGAGAGGAACTGGCGGGCATAGGCGGAGAGGGACTCCACATAGCGGCGCTGCCCCTCTGCATAGAGGGTATCGAACGCCAGAGAGGATTTGCCCGAACCTGAGAGGCCGGTGACCACGATCAGCTTGTCGCGGGGCAGGGTCAGATTGATGTTCTTGAGGTTATGGGTGCGAGCACCCCGGACCACGATCTTTTCCATCTTGTTGCACGCTCGATACAGAAACCTGAGCGAGTCAGTATGGCATAGAGACTACTGGATGAATAGACAGGCATTATCTATCGCCATCATCCTTTTTCACGATGAACAACAGCGCCGTCATCCCCTGACCAAGCAGGGGGCCCCACCCTCAATCCATGCCAGCAACCGCTCGCCCGCGGAGTGATCAACTGTTACTATTGGGGGCTAAACGTGAGCCAGGTAATGGATAAACATCAGCCTGATTGCTGCAACGGATATAGAAAAACTATGTTGTTCAATATGATAACAACATGGGGAAAGATAAAAGCGCGGTAACTCATTTGGTTGGCCCAGGCTTTCAGTCTGGCCGGAATATAAAGGTGGAAGAGAGATTATGGCCAGTCGAGGCATCAATAAAGTCATTCTGATCGGTAACCTCGGGCAAGACCCGGAAGTACGCTACATGCCGAGTGGCGGTGCTGTGACCAACATTACTCTGGCTACCTCTGAAACCTGGCGCGACAAGCAGACCGGTGAGCAGAAAGAGCGTACCGAATGGCACCGCGTTGTCTTCATGGGCAAACTGGCCGAAGTGGCTGGCGAGTACCTGAAGAAGGGCTCCCAAGTCTATGTCGAAGGCAAACTGCAAACCCGCAAATGGCAAGATCAGAGCGGCCAGGAGCGCTATACCACTGAAGTGCTGGTCGACAGCTTCACTGGCGTGATGCAGATGCTGGGTGGCCGTCCGCAAGGCGGTCAGGGCATGGGCCAGAACATGGGTGGCCAATCCCAGGGTAACTGGGGTCAGCCGCAGCAGAGCATGCCTGCCCAGCAGCCGATGAACCAGCAGCGCCCGGCGCCGGCTCCGCAGCAAATCATGCAGCCGCAAGGCGGTTATGGCCGTCCTGCCCAGCAGCCACAATCTGCACCGCCGGTATATAACGAGCCGCCGATGGATTTCGACGACGATATCCCCTTCTAGGGCCGGATTTTTTAAATTGTAAAGCGTCTTGTAAAGCAAAATGCCTAAAAACCCCGATATTTCGGGGTTTTTTCATTTCTAAACATGTAAAGATTGCTCATTCTGAAAGCTCGGAGTATACATTAGGAATAGGTGTCTAAAAGTGTAAAGGAATGATGCAGTGAAGCTCAGAACCGTCAACATGAAGCAGTACAATGAACGTAAGTATCTAATCGTTGATGAGAGAGGACTCCCCATCCCAAGGCTATGTGAGTTCACACTGACACACCTGTATGGTGCGGAAAAAACACAGGAGAATAATGCAAACCACCTAATCCATATCGAACGATGGGCAGCAATGCTAAAAGTAGATCTAGCGGAAATTGTTGCTGACACAGGGTTTGCTGATACGGGCTTATACCAGAGTTTTCTCAAACACCTTGAGCATCACTCATACGATATCAACGGAGCAAGACCCCTCCGGCCAGATATTGTTAGTCCTGATTATTTCAATCAACGCCTTGACCTAGTATTGGTTTACTTTCAATTTTTAGCCGATAAAGCAATTTCCAAGCGCCGTAATACAGATCCTCTATTCCATCAAATACCCAAGATGATGGAAAAACTTCAAGTAAAACTAGCCAAGCTGAGAAGACCAAAGACAGCTCAAGGCCGCGCCCTTGGTTTGTCATTAGTCCAACAAGCAACACTGTATGATGTCATGGAAATGCCAAGTTTGCTTGGCTGGAATAAAGCTACTCAGTTACGTAACAAGCTAATTCTTAGATTACTTTTAGAAACAGGAATTAGGAAAGGTGAACTGCTATCACTTACAACATCAAACTGCCATACGAGCAAGCTGGTACATGGAGTTTACCCATTTATCCTGACACAACAGAATGTCGAGCATAACGATCCTCGTGGTAGATCACCTCGCGAAAAAACAGTTGGCCGGATCATACCTATTTCATTTCCTCTAGCATCACTGATTGATGAATATAAACAGGCCAGAAAATCTCTTGGCGACTCAGCTATGAAGAGCCCTTATCTACTCTTAGCGACAACCAAACCACATAATCCGCTATCAATAGCAGCACTGGATGATGTTTTCTCAAGTATTAAGAATAAGATTTTAGAGTTGTCAGATATCCACCCGCATAAATTAAGACATACCCTCTTTGAAAATCTTGACAGAATGCTCACCAAAATGGGAATTGATGCAGCTCAACAGAAAAAGCTAAAAAATAATGTTGGGGGGTGGACGTATAACTCAGATAGTAGTCTAATATATGAAACTGGTTCAATAATGGAACAATGCAACTTAGTTCTAAACCAACTTCATGCTGAAATGGAATCACATAGAAAACTATCATAATATGATTGCCGAGGTGCTGGCTATGCCGACAAAAAAATTAGATAAAAACGATATTATGTTGGTACAAATAGACCAGCATCTACAATTTGCTTATGACCCATACCCTGTAAGTCAGTCAGGCCAACAACTGGATTTAACACAAAGTAAAATATTTTTGGAACCGGAGAGGGAGACCATACACTTTGACAAAATCCCTCATCAACTAAGAGAACATGCTCGCGCATGGATTTCTTATGCTTGTCATATCTACTCTAACTATGCACTTTTCTCACATTATAAATGCTGGCGCTTACTAAACATCCCTGACGATATTGCAGCAGAAAACATTTCTGAAAAAATACAAGAAATCTACAGAGAGTTTATGAACTCTGAACGCAGTGCGGGCACTAAATCTATTTTAAGAATGATGTATAAATGGTGTGTCGAAGAAGGCCTCCCACACTTTGATGAAGACTTTTATGATTACTACCTAGATAGTATAAAGTTTGGTACAGACGAAGGTAAAGGTCTTGATGTCATTATGGAAATCCCTGACCGTGGCCCACTCACGATCAAGGAAGAACGCATCTTCATCTCCACATTAAACTCCATTTCTCCAGCAACACTAACCACGCATTCATTACAGGGATTGGTGTCACTGAAATGCGCCCAGGTTCTTGGCATGAGAAATATCCAAGTGATGAGGCTGAAGTTCTCTGACTTACAGCTCTCAGACAAAGGTGTATACACACTAAAAGTCTTGAGGGCAAAACAAAGAGGGCAGGCCAATAATAATGTATATAAAATTCGCCCCATAACAAAAACACTTGCAAAACTACTTTCATTAATGAAAGCACGTTACGAAGATATACTAGGTACAAAAATTACTGATGATTGGCCTGTTATCTCAGAGTACTATAGTGTTAGAGATGAATTGGTTAAGCGCCAAGTAAGAATCACCAAGATATCGTACATCACCAACCAGTTCAGAGTAGCTGTTGGACTGGACTTCCAGGTAACCAACCGTAGACTTCGTAAAACCTTCTGCTCACGATTAATCGCCAAAGGCACTCCTATGTCTGTTGTTGCTGAACTAATGGATCATAGCGATTTACAACAACTAGAAGTTTATTATAGACAATCACATACTGTTGCCAAAAAACTAGATGATGTACTGCGAAGTGAGGCCATGGATATACTCGATGCATTTGCAGGTAAAATTGTCACGCCTGATAATGCCTCTAAGCGAGGACAAGGTATTTTCGCGCCATCGAAAAATCTAAATCTTGTTCAAATTGGTAGCTGCGGTAGCGCGACCCCATGTTCTCTGCAACCCCCCCCCACTTTCTTGTTACAACTGCTCTTCTCTAGAAGCCTTTGAAGACGTTGACCATAAGGCAGTTGTAGATACGATGGTAGAGGAAGTAAAAACAGCATTTGGTGATGCTCACGCCATAAATATTCTACAACATAAAAACTTTTTAGCTGCTCGCAAGTTTGCTGATATGTTTGACAGGGGTGAACTATGAATACTAGCCTACAATTATTGCCATCAACTGGTGTAGATGCTGGTAGCAATCTGGAACAATTAGTTCACTTTTACAAAAAAAATACTCCCTTTGCAACATTAGAAGGTTGGGAGTGGGGAGCCCTTAGCTGGGATGCTAAAGGTATTTGTAAGACTCAAGCTAGAAAATCTGGAAATAATATATCAGTCAATTTTAGTCGAGATAACAATCTAGGTAAAAAAGTTAAATCATCACGTGATGCCATGAAGGCATTTCACAATCTAGATTTATCTGACATAGCTAAATGTCATGTTTCAGCCTTGCAAATTGAGAAGTCAAAAGATGTAGGAACACTCAATTTCTATATTGTTGCATATCGGTATTTAGATAATGCGATGCTAAAAAGAAATATTACAACAAGCACTCTGACTACTTATGACTTCAAAGTCGCAGAGGCGGAAGCACACGATAAACTAGAAAGTTCTACCTTTTACCGTATTGGTCAGAGACTAGAATCCATTGCGAAATTCATTAACCAGAAGCGGCTCTCCATCCAAAAAATTGCATTCAAAAAGTCATCTAAACGCGGAGAAATCCATACCGCGAGTGATACAAGAATCGATTTTGAGTCAACTACCAAACGGCATGAGAAGCTACCTACCCATGAAAGTCTCATTGCAGTAGCAACACTTTCTAACTCTAATCTAGAAGGTGATGATGCACTGTTTCAGGCTATGGTAGAAATCATGTTTGCAACGGGTCTGCGATTTGATGAGGTGATCTGCCTGGATGTCGACTGCTTACAGGTTAGGGAGGTTGAGGAGCAAAACGTCTTCACAGGTGAAATGGACATATTATCCATTAATGAGATCCGCTACCGAGCCAAAAAGGGGGCTGGATATCAAACCAAACCAATAACCGAAAGCCTGTTACCAATCCTAAAGAAAGGTCTGACTAGCGCCCTTGAAATATTAGCACCTGTACGTGACACGATTAAATGCGTTGCTAATGGGAAATACGACTTCTTCCCAATTATCACTGAGGATTGTGAGTTGTTTGTCACTGATACTTGGGAAAGATTAAACTGGTCATCACGTCCAAGTCTCACTTCCTATCTAAACAAAAGAAATATAAATCTGACGAATAAACGGAATCCAAATACAGGTAAAATTGCTGTCGCATTCCACTCAGCAGACTTAAAGGAAAAAACATTTTCATTAGCGCAGAAGTCTATCGAACAGTTATGGAAACAGATTTCAGCATTAACTGTAGCAAACTCACTGGATAAACTAATATTTGTTACCCAACATCAGCGTCATCATTCTATTAAGAGAACTGAGCCTTGGGAATTCAGAATGATATCATATACTCAAATATATGACTATATAGCGGGTCGTCCTGAAGTGGGTATACAAAATGTATTTGAACGCAAAAATCTGTGCTTTCAAGGTGAGCAGATCCGGCTGACATCACATCAATTCCGTCACTTTCTAGACACTATGCTAGAGCTCTCAGATTCAGTAACCCCTATAGAGATTGCTCGATACTTTGGGCGAAAGTATACTCTAGACAATGTAGCCTATGACCACACTAATCCAGCTAAAAGAGTCATGGATAACGCAGACATACTCTTTGCCGCCTCAAATATAACACCAGAGCAAGCAAAAGAGGCATCCGTGATCTTTACACTGGTTGACCGTGATGAGGTTCTTGAAACGATAGAAGACATTGGTACAACACTCATCACTGCAATTGGCTTATGCAAACATGACTATAGTGACTCTCCATGTGGAAAATACTATGCATGCGTCCGTGGATGCTCTGAGTATTATCGTATAAAAGGAAATCAGGAAGAGATCATCCATTTACAAAAACTTCAAGCTGAACAAGAAACTCGAATTCAACATGTTAAAGCAGCAGTTGACGCTGAATATCATGGTTCCAATAACTGGCTACGCTCTCATGAAGAACTATTAAATGGTTGTCGTATAGCCCTCGCCATTGAGCAGGATAATTCAATTTCAGATGGTGAATTAGTGCAAGTTTTCCCTAATGGTAATAATGGGTGCGTTGCAATATGAAAAAAGAACAGAAACAAATTACAGCGGCACTAGAACAAGACTTCTGCAAACTCATCGTAATCCTAGCTGCCCGCAGTGGGAAGAATAAAGTCACTTGGAAGGAACTAGAACAGGAGACAGGATTTACTCGGCAAGCATTGTCAAAAAAAGAAGCTATCGTTAAGGCTTATAAAGAAGCCAATCAAAGTAGCAACATATTAGAAGATATCGGCAGGCGTGCAGAAGAAACCCAATCAAAACTTGATAAAATAAAAGAAGAAAATATCAAGTTAAAAAAACTATTAGCTGACTATGATGAGACTTTTGTTCGATGGTTCGCCAATGCTACAAGTAGAGGTATGTCCATTGAGGAGTTGGAAGCACCGCTCCCACACTCTATGAAGACAAAAGCCAGATTGAAAGATCTTAAAAAATGAATAAAGCATTCAGTATTAGCCATGAACTGGAAGATTTTGAACTTGATAAAATGCATGCCAAGGCGCGTGAAAATCTTGTTAAGGTGGCTAATTTGGTCGGGCCACTTGACCTTGCTGAATGGCAAAACTTCATAGAAAATGGCAGTTTAAATGCAACTGCCATAATAAAAGAGATTGGTATATCTCGCTCTAGCTATTACCAAAATAAGTACATTGTTGCGTACCTTAAAAGTAAGGCTCAATGGCTAGCTGAGCAGAATACCTTGCAGGAGCTTCCCTACCAGGCTAGGGATACTTCAAAAGCACCCGCAAAGCGATACAGCCCGCAAGAAAAGAGCATTCAAGAGAAAGATAAAATGATTCGCCAATTACAGCTACGGGTTGCAGAACTTGAATCTCATTTAGAAGGCTTAAAGCAAGAATATAAATCTCTTCAATCAAATTCACATCGAGAACAGCATCGTATGGAATTGCTAGAAATATTTAAGCGGGTGCCTAGATGAATGACTTCGAGCAAGAGAAGTTTTTTCGCATCACGAGACCACCATATTCATCCAGAAAAGGTCGCTCATTTCATGCTGTGCAGATAGATCCTGACACTCTACGTAATTGCAATTACAAGCGCAATTACATCATTCACATAGTTGAAAATAACAGTGATCGCCTGTCACTAATATTAGCGAAGGGTGCATTGGTTAAATTAGCTGTCAAAAAGCAGTATAGTAGACGTGTAGAGCACGGAGGCATTCTCACTGTAATCACCCCTCAATACCTAGATCTAATTAGGCCATCAGGGGAGCAAATCGTAATCATGTTAGGCAGTCACGCCAGATTTAAAGGTGTTGGCCCAGTAAAAGCCCGTACATTATGGTCTACATTTGGTGAGTCCTTATTTGAAATCTTGGACAATGGTGATATTGTAAGCCTGCGTAAGATATTAAGTGAAAACACCGCAAAAAATACTATCGATGCATGGCGTAGCTATATAAATATTGATGCTATGCGTTTCTGCAATGCACATTTGGGATTATCAGTATCCACCTCATTTTTGGTATCAGATTATTATCAACAGGAAACCATAAGTAAGGTAAGCGAAGACCCTTACCGATTATTAGCGTTTGGTGTTGATTTTAATGAATGTGATCGAATCTCAGTGGCTCTAGGATTTCAATTGGATGCTCCTATTAGGCTCGTAGCAGCAGCCGAGGAGGCATTGTACTGTCACCTTTCTAGCGGGAGTACATTAGCAACACGATATGATCTAGACATATGGCTGAAACAGCTCTTACATATCCCCAATAATCAAGAGAAAACAGAGTGCTATGTTAATCAAGCATTCGCACTCGCCACATCGTGTGAAAATATCCTTGATGTTGGTGACAATGAATTACAGAGCGCTGGTGCTTTCACCATGGAAGCATATGTTGCTCAGCGATTGGTGAACCTCATCACAAACCCAAGTAAATTATCCATCGATGAAAAAAGGATAAACTTTTATATCAATCAATACGAAAGTAAAAAGTGTTTTAACTTAAACTCTCTTCAAAAAGAAGCTATCTTTGGGGCTATAAAATATCGCTTTTTAATTATTAATGGTGGTGCAGGTGTAGGTAAAACTACATTATTAGATGCGCTTTATTCAGTGTTTCATAAGTTAGATATAATACCAGTACAAGTCGCACTTGCAGGCAAAGCAGCAAAAAGGATGGCAGAGGCAACAAATCAAGAGGCTCATACTATCGCAAGATTTATTAAAAACTTCAATGCTAATAATTATGAAGGCAGACAACTTGTTATTGTTGTCGATGAAAGCTCAATGGTAGACTTGCCTAGTATGTACCGCCTATTGAGATGTGTTCCTAATTCTGCACATGTAATCATGTTAGGCGATATTGGGCAGCTTCCACCTGTAGATTTCGGTCTTGTTTTCCATGAACTAGTGCCAATGCACGATATTCCAAAAATCACATTAACAGAGGTTCGTCGACAAGATAAACACTCAAACATCCCTGCTATTTCAGCTTCTATCCGTAATGGTATTCTTCCAACATTTAGCTACGATGATGTCGTCCATATTGATATCAATGGAGCCAATGCAATTCAAAAGAGAGCAGTCTCAATATATTTAGAACAACCTGATGAAACACAAATAATTTGCGCTACAACTAAAATGGTTAATGATATCAATAAACGCTGCGTAGCATTGAATAACAGTAAACCATTAAAGGTATTTATAGAAGAAGCAAATCACTATTTAGATACTGAGTTTAAACTACATGACAAAGTAATGTGTTGCTCCAACCTTTATGCTCATGACCTGATGAATGGTTCCATAGGAACCATTTGCCAAGTTTACAACGTAATGAAAATTATAAATAATGATGACAACGATGAGCCTTTGTATAGCTTTGGCAAGATTCTATGGGATGACGGCATAGAACGAGAGATCTCGTTGGATATAATCAATGCCCTTCTCCACGCTTATGCTATGACGATTCACAAGAGTCAGGGTTCACAGTTTAAGCAAGTCATCATTGTTCTGGATAAGGCCCCAAATATTGATCGAACAATGTGTTATACCGCGATTACACGAGCCGTAGAAAAGGTCTACTTGATCGGGCCTCTGAATATTCTGAGCCAAGCACTAACACATGAGTCAGCGAGCAAACGAAATGTTGATCTTGGACATAAGGTTAAAGCGTTGCTAATACAAGCAATGGCTGATTCTCCTTTAGCTGCTGATAGATAACGGCTTGAAATTACTAGCCCTTTGATTCTGAGACACGTCTATCGATTCTGGCCGTTCATCAAGAGGCACTTCTAAACGCAATCAACCCCCTCAAAAGCCTCTCCACGGCCTCCAGCCTGCCCCGCAAATCGCGTTTCTCTGCAACGGTATTGTTGATGGCCATTTCAATCGCTGGATCCAATATGGAGAAGTCCGCTCTTAACTCCTGGTACTCAGCGAGCATTGAATCACATTCCTGCAACCCCTTACGGTAGTGCTGTGCTCTTGCGATCAGCCCTTCCAGGACGGATTCATACGTTTCCGACTTACGCTCCTTACCCGATTCCGTTACAAGCGCACAAGGCCCAATAAATTCCTCTTTGAAATGCACTTCATCGAACTTGGGAGTCCTGATGAAATGAGAACAGCGCTTCCCATCATCAACATGCTTCCTTTTTAGAAGTCCCTGATTTACGAGCTTGATCAGATGCCGATAAATGAAGGTATAACGATAACGCCGCTGACCTATCTGCGATTCTGCTTTGTCACCAAAAATGGCATTTACAAATCCTATCGCAGTGAAGTCATCCATCTGCCATCGAATGAGTGCGGTGTAGAGCGCGGTGGGTAACCACACAGTCTGGGATCTCATAAGCAACCCTCGGTCTCGAACGAAAACAATTAATGGGAATCTAAACTCGATTGCGGATTATAGTCCGTGGCCGTAAGCCAGACAACCAGAGATAGTGCTCGCCAGAGAGAGGCGAGACATGCAAGAGCTAGCAAAAAAATTTGGTGATGCTGTACGTGATAGACGGCTTCAATTGGGCGTATCGCAAGATACACTCGCACATGTGGCAGAGATTGATAGAAGCTATGTGGGACGGATTGAGCGTGGTGAGGTCAATGTAACCCTGGAGAAAGCATATGAGCTTGCCAAAGCGTTAGGTTGCGATATTAGAGATTTGTTACCATAGACAACGGGTAAATATATTACGCGGCATCATTAATATTAAAGGTAATACTAACCTATACATCCCAACAATTTTTTAATTTAACTCCTCGTTCGTTGTATATTGTCTAAATATATCCACCCCTAACTAACCTTCATTGTTACCTTTTTAATTACAATCGCGCCACCTAAAAATAAATAAATTTATGTAGTCATTCAAAGTGTTTATATGGTATATATTTACAGATATTGGCATACTTGGTGATTTATATGGCTGAACAAAAAGCTTGTACCTGTGAAGAGCTCAAGAATATGAAATCTCACATGGGGGGAGACAAGTTAAATCTCATATCTTCACTAAAAAGCACATACGGTGAAGAGTACGAAAAGCATCTTTTCGAACAGTATAAAATGTTTGTTGATATGGCAGATAGAGTTAGCGCTCGTAGAATGCTAGCTAACTCGTTTTTTGTCGGTGTTCACACAGCCTTGATCACAGCATTTACTGTAATGCTCAAGGAAAGGATCTTACCGGATGGCTTGGTGGGCCTTTTACCATTTGGCGCAGTAATCGCTCTTTGCTATGTATGGTGGAGGGTTGTCTACTCCTATCGCCAACTAAATAGTGGTAAATTTGCTGTTATTCATGAAATGGAGCGTGTCATGCCCATGGCTCTTTTCAAAGGTGAGTGGGTAGCTATGGGTGAAGGCAAAGACCACAAGAAGTACCTGCCATTAACACATGTAGAAAATTATGTACCGTTGTGTTTTGGCATCATGTACATATTACTTGGCTTATCATTTTATTTCTGTAAATAATAGAGGGGCTAAGCCCCTCATGTTTAGTAAATCTGACCAAGATTTCTCTTTAAATTGTAATGGAACTGCTCAGAGCTTCTCGATGAAGTAGAAACGCTCTCTCCTCCTAGTTTACGATTAAACGCAAGCGGGTAGTCAGCTTTGTAAGCAATCGCGAATAACTTTAAATGTTCCATTGTCGTCATTTTAGGCCATTTCTTAAGATATTCAGGTAGAGTTACATATCCGACCTGAAAAGTCGCGATGCGATTGTCAATAATAGTCGCCTCACCAATTTCAAAGGGGACCCACCAAGACCCCTCTGTATTTTCTGATACAACAGCAATGAGGTGAGAACAGTCCTTCATTCTAGTTGTAATAACGTCTGTGATTTGATCTGTAGTTTGGGACTGGGGATCTAAAACATCAAGATATGTTTTAATTCCATACTGATGCATAACAGCAGCTACACCAAGTGCAGCATCTCTATCTTTGTGTCGGTAGCTAATGAATACAGGCATTATTATTTTGCTCCTGCTAAGATTTCAATCCCACCGACAATAGATTTGCTATTCCATGCCACAATTTTATCCGCCGAATCTTTCACTATTTTAGATGTTTTCTCTGATGCCCAGGGTTCAATAGCAAGTATCTTTTTACCCATGGCCTGAGCTAGCTCAATCTCAATGTTTATCCACTTACTATAAGTTGAATAAACACCAGCAAGAATGACGACAACAGAGGCTGGCTGGATTTGTGCTCTAATGGCAGCCCTTAGAGCAGCTTCATTTGGAGCATTATGAATGGGATCATTCTTCGGAACACTATAATTTTTGTAGTTAAAGCCATAGGTGGACACTTGCGAGTCCAACATCTCACATACTTTTTCGTATGCATCACCATAAGCCCAACTATGACTAATGAACAGATTGTATAACGCCATCAGAACACGCCTTCTTCAGTTTGGATCACCTGAGACACTACATAGCGGCCTAGTTTGCAATGATGGCACAATATGTGGTGCTGTATATACACACAGCATAAAGATATACGATCCAATTGGAGCGTTCAAGAAAAACGATTGATGTATCATTAAGGTTGCTTTTTGATCTAGAAGAGACTCGTTATCTCCCTCTTTTACTGCAAGTTTTCAGGCCATGTTGCGTTCAGAAAATGTCCATATAGTCTCGATTGGTACATTCAGGATAAAGTGATCGCCCCACTACTCTTCATCGAGCCCTCTATACATGCGAAGCCAGGCTTCAGAGACATCCACCAACTCACCAAGAATTAGGGAAGGTGCTAACAAGTCACTTGGCACAAAAACACACCATTCTAAATTATTGATATTAAATGGCTAAACTTTTTAGTTTTGGCACATAGGGTACTTATTCGCACCTTCCTTAGTTATACCTGACAGAACGATAATTATCGAAAACGCCATGCACACCCATAAGAATTCCATTGTGGTGGTACTGTTGGGCTTCCATGCACTATGCCGCCCGAAACTCAAGGGGCTGGAATGTGACTGGGTGATGGTCAGCAAGTGACGAGCCCAAACGCCCGCATGCACAAGCCAAATAGGTCTTGAGCTGGTATCAGGGTTGAAGCAATACTGCTGCAAGGGTATGTGGTGCCAGTGGTTTGCCAGCATGCGGTAGAGGTGGGTTGCAACCTTATAGTGATGGGGGCTTACGGTCACTCACGGATCAGGCAGTTCATTGTGGGAAGCACGACAGCGGGGATACTGAAAACGACCAAAGCCTCTCTGCTGTTGCTGAGGTAATTTAGTAGCAGGGGCGGGATAACCTGCCCCTGCGTGTATCAGAACCAGCTTTGCACCGCCTCTCTGGCAGGTATCCCACCGGCATGTACTACCTTGTCATCGATGACGACTGCTGGCGTAGACATCACCTTGTACTTCATTATCTCGGGCAACCTGATTACCCATGACCCTCAGCCAGCTTCAAGAGCCGATATGGCATCGGAGGGCTTGCCACGACTGCATGCCCCAATTCAACCTGCCACCAAGATCAGCAACACAACAATGATCGCTATGAAGGAAGCCTTTCTATAGAAATCCATACAATCCCTACACTAATGTAAAACTAGCTTTGGCGGTTCCCTTGTGCCATCACTGTCAAGATACTCTTCATATTCGGCCATAAAGACAGAGAGGTTTTGGTTGAATCTGCGCAGGTCGTACCCCCGTAATTCAATACCACCTAGTAGTGACTGTGCGATACTTAACGCATGCGTATCTGTACTGATCTGATCAATCAAGAATCCCTGTTTTGCTAGATGTTGGTGCATCCAATTGATGTCACCAGCACTCTTATACAAACACCAATGGAAGAAAAATATTAGTGCGCCACATTCATAGATGAAGCGGAAAGGATCAGTTGCACTCCCCTCCGTTTTTGCAATCATCAGCCCTAGTTCGTTACCACACTCAGGCCCAAGATCCCCCATCATACGTGATACCAATGATGGGTTAACCCCTAGAGTACGTGACAATATGTCCACTGCCTTTCTTACTGTTTTTGCTTCGGTGAATAGTTGAGAAATGAGCTTGAGCATTTTTTTAAGTACTCCAAGTGCATTGCTGACGATTTTGTGAGCTAAGTTAGCACGCTGTTATTGCAAAGAGCTATTGTCACTCTTTATTGAGTAACACCATTAGGGCTCACATTACTATTCATCGTCGCTAAAGCAATGCCTTTGGATTCAGGAAGATAACCCACGTCCCCAGAAGTTAACGGAAATCACAGTATCCGCTGCCAGATCCAACAACCGCCGCTCCCATAGCTGTCACCGCCGATGTAAAAATGACCCACTAACGCCGGAGTAAAGTTGACCCACCTGGGCCAAGATCGTGGCTTTTGAGCCACGCCCATGTTGACCCAGGAGTTATCAGTGGAAATCAGAGTGTTGGCCCGTCAGGGCATGAGCATCCGGGCTATCGCCCAGCAATTGCGGGTGTCCCGTAACACGGTTCGCAAGTATCTGCGCAACCCGGGCCTGCCAATCTATCCCAACCGAGCAGCCCGACCAACCAAGCTCGATCCTTTTAAACCCTATCTGCAAGCGCGTATCCAGGCAGCGAAGCCACACTGGATCCCGGCGACGGTTCTGCTCAGGGAACTGCGAGAGCATGGTTACACTGGCGGGCTCTCCCAGCTCAAGGCCTGGTTATCGCCTCTGCGCCATGACGCCTCTGGCACCATCGTCCGTTTTGAAACGGCCCCCGGTAAACAGATGCAGGTCGATTTCACCATTATCCGCCGCGGCAATCGGCCTCTAAAGGCCTTTGTTGCTACCCTGGGATTTAGCCGCGCCAGCTATGTCCGTTTCTTCGATCACGAACGTAATGATGCCTGGTTGACCGGACTGCGTGAGGCTTGTCATTTCTTCGGTGGGGTCCCGCAGGAGGTGCTATTTGATAATGCCAGCACCATCATCCGCGAACGGGATGCCTACGGTGAAGGTGACCATCGTTGGCACCCGGCCCTGCTCGCCTTGGCCGAAGAGTTCGGTTTTCGCCCCCGCGTCTGCCGTCCCTACCGGGCCCAGACCAAAGGCAAGGTCGAGCGCTTCAACGGCTACCTCAAACGCAGTTTTGTCACCCCACTAGCAGCCACCCTCAAGCAGGCAGGACTGGCGCTAGATGTGTCAACCGCCAATGCCCATATCGGCCCCTGGTTGCAAGACATCGCCAACCAGCGTAGCCATGGCACTACCGGTGAAGTCCCGGCTATCCGATTGCAACAAGAGCTGCCTCATTTTCTACCCCTGCCACAGGCGCTACCCGTTAGTCCCGGCACCACGGCCACCGCGCGCCCCATGCCGCTGGAGAGCTTGCAGCATCCGCTATCGGTATACCAAGACCTGCTGGAGGTGAACGTATGAACTTGCAGCATGAACGCCTGATGGCCCTGAGTCAGGCGCTGCGCTTGGAAGGGATTGCTGCCCAGTGGTCAACACTAGCTCAGAAGGCGGCCAACGAGGAGGCGAGCTTCGCCGATTATCTGGAGTGGTTGCTGCACGCAGAGCAGACCTTGAGGACCGAGCGCACCCGCCAGACCTTGCTCAAATTGGCCACGTTACCCGTGGTCAAAACGCTGGAGCAGTACGACTTCGGCTTTGCCAGTGGCGCACCTCGCAGCCAGTTGCAGGAGTTGGCCAGCCTGGCTTTTATAGAGCGTAGCGAAA
>NZ_JAPCJA010000068.1:0-20260 GCF_027707745.1 Aeromonas sp. QDB23 | reverse complement strand
TATTGAACTGTCAGGAGCTGGCTGCACAACAGCCATTACGCCCAATCAACTGGTGCAGTCGTCTTCTGAAAATGACAACACTTCAAGTCTGCGCCTTCACCAATAGATCGCTTTTGAGTTTTCTTTGAACGCTTGATACAGACCACCCACATACTTCAGTCAGGATCGGTAGGTTTGCTGCACGATAATGCGTAGCGTCCCTCACAATAATTCCTGTTTTTTCTCTGCCACTTTGAAGAGTTGGTTAGTGCTGTCATACTTACTTTGCAGCCCTAGACTCAGTCCTCTCCCAGCCACCTTACTGGTGATGACACTAGGTTCTCTTCGGCTCTGTTATCCAGGGCCCCCTAATTTCTTGATAGGCCTACCTTCTGGCGGGCCACAAATCCTCCCTTCGGTAGGTTTGCTGCACGTTACGCATAAAAACAGTAAGTTCGCAGCACGATAATTCGTATATCCCCATCGGTGATAATCCAAAAGAGTCCACCACGGTGTTTTCATCGTGCGTTTATTACCTTGCGTAGGGAAAACTATCCCGTTTTGCTTATTTGTACGGTAGGTTCATTGCACGATAAACCCAGCGGTAGGTTTGTTGCACGATAGGCCTATGCGATAGCTACTGAACACCAAAATTTGAAATTCTTTGGAGAATGAATACGGAGCAACTTGAGGGTTAAAACTAGCTGTTTGGGGGTTAAAACTAGCTGTTTGGGGGTTAAAACTGGCTATTTGGGGGTTAAAGTTTAAAAATAACCACAACAAATCAAAATGTTACGTTTTAGTCTTTATTTATGATGTCTAACCCAGAGTTGCATAGCATTCCAGCTTTGGCAGGCTCGATGAAGCCTATTGGAAGTTACGTACAAAAGCCCAGCCATGTGGCACCATACCAACCAGTAGTTCTGTATCGAATGACCAAATGGCAGTGCCAAATATGAAACTCGATAGCGACATGCTCGAACAGTTGATTTTCCTCGCCAGCAGCAACCCCCAAGTGCAGGTGCTTTGGCTTTACGGCTCCCGCGCCAAGGGGACGGCTGGGCCCTCCAGCGACTGGGATCTGGCGGTAGCTTTCGATCCGGTCAAACAGAGTGGGCCTCTGGGCGCTGCGCTGGAGAACCGATTGCGGCCCGAACTGCTGGCGCTGGAGTGGCAACGCGCCCTGGGGCTGGCGGAAGGGAAACTCTCGGTGGTCGATATCAATCAGGCCCCCATTCCGTTGGCCTTTGCCGTGGTCGATGCCAATCGTCCTCTCTATAGCCGTGATGAGGGGCGACGCTTGCAGGAGGAGGCGCGGATCATGTCGCAGATGGAACTTGGTTATCCCTGTCGCCAGGCCGATATAAGCAAGCATCATTCAGAGGAGTAGAGATGAGCGATAACGCCTATATCGGCGCTTTGCGCATCAGCCTGTCGCGCTATCAGGCCGAACTGTCAGAGATCCGGGCTATTCTGGCGCTGCGTGCGCTTTCCAATCTGGAGTACCGCGCCGCCGAGCGCACCCTACAGGTTTCTATCGAAGCCTGCATTGGCGTGGCAAAACACTGGGCCAAAACGCTGGCAGGCCATACCCCACAGGATGCCTACCAGGCATTCGAAATCCTGGCCCAGCGTGGCGAGCTATCCCCCGACACGCTGATCGGCTGGCGCAAGATCATTGGCCTTCGCAATGCGCTGGTGCACGACTATCTCAATATCAATCCCGAGATTATTCGCAGCGTGATTGGCCAGGGTTATAGCGACCAGCTGTTTACCTTTGGCAAACAGGGGCTCGACTGGTTGGCTGCCCATATTGATTGAAACTTCGACGTCATCTCTCCGTTTGCAGTTCTCTTACCCGCTATAGGGGATAAATGTTAAATACCGTCTATGGCGCGTAAATGATATTTACCTTCTATAACAGGTAAATATTGATATACCTGCCATAGCGTGTAAATTGGAAGAACGCACGCTACCAGGTAGTCAAATCATGAAAGTAACCAGCGCCAAGCAGCTGAGCGCCTGTATCAAGGATGCCAGGCTTTCGCAAAAGCTTTCCCAGGGTAAAGTGGCCGAGAAAGTGGGGATTAGGCAAGACACTGTATCCAGCTTCGAGCTCAACCCTGAGTCCACCAAGCTGGAGACCCTGTTCAAGATCCTCGCAGCACTCGAGTTGTCACTGGATATCAAACCCCGCAATGAGTCATCCGACAGCCCTATATCAGGCTGGAAGGAGGAGTGGTAATGGCCAATCTGGCTGCCTACATGAACGGCTATCGGGTCGGCACATTTACCAAAACTACCAGCGGCGCCCATCAGTTTCAGTACCATGTGTCATGGTTAGCACAACCAGGCAGCCGTCCCATCTCACTCTCCATGCCATTGCGCCATCAGCGCTACCGGGGCGATGAAGCCTATAACTTCTTCGACAACCTGCTGCCAGATAATACGGAGGTGAGGAACAGGGTTGTAGCACGCTATCAAGCGGCATCAACCCAGCCCTTCGATCTGCTCAGTTGCATTGGCCAGGATAGCGTAGGGGCATTACAGCTGGTTACCGAAGGGCACGAAGTTCCAGATGTCAGGCGAATCGACTACAAAGCACTTTCCGATGACGAGCTCGAGCAGATCCTGACCAGCTACAAATCAGGAATCCCTTTGGGGATGGTCAGGGAGCAAGAGGAGTTCCGGATCTCTATCGCCGGGGCGCAAGAAAAGACTGCGCTGCTCTATCTCGATGGCCGTTGGTACTTGCCACTCAACGCAACGCCGACAACCCACATTATCAAACTCCCTATCGGCAAGATTGAAAGCCACTCCTACTCGATAGACCTCTCCCAGAGCGTAGAAAATGAATATATCTGCACTCTGATTGCCAAGGAGTTTGGTCTACCCGTACCTCACTGCTTCATGATGCAGGTTGGCCAGGTCAAAGCACTGGCTGTGGAACGCTTCGACAGACGTTACGCTGCCGATCGCAGTTGGATCATGCGCCTTCCCCAAGAAGATTTCTGTCAGGTATTGAATGTTCCGTCAGCACGGAAATACGAGAGCCATGGAGGACCGGGGATCACTGACATCATGAAAACCTTGCTGGGCTCTGCGACACCAGAACAGGATCGCTACCTGTTCATGAAATCTCAGGTCCTGTTCTGGCTGCTGGCGGCCACCGATGGCCATGCCAAGAATTTCTCGGTGTTTATCGAACCGGAAGGGCGTTTTCGTCTGACACCATTTTACGACATCCTCTCCATGTATCCCGCGTTTGGTGGTCGAGGTCTACACCCACGCGATGCAAAGCTGGCCATGGGCCTGACCGCGACCAAGGGCAAGAAATATGCGATAGAGCAGATATTTCCTCGCCATTTCTATCAGACTGCCAAAGCGGTTGGATTTGAAAAGGTGCAAATGGAAATGATCCTAAACGAAATGGCCAGTAGTCTGGATGAAGTGATCTCGGCCGTCCGTCAGCAGTTACCAGATACATTTCCCGCCCAGATTGCGGACTCGATTCTGGATGGGCTCAGCACCAGAGCGCAGCGTTTAACTCGGTAGTCAACCAAGTGAAATGAATCCTGGCCAGAGACAAAACATAAGCACCAACCATTGCCGCCTCACATCCAGGCCCAGTTTTCCCGGTTTCCCACTTTTCCCACCTCTACTTGGCCTGCGTGGGGATGGTTCAGCATAAACAGGGGGCTATCACCATTGCCTGGGTAGTACTTTGGGTAGTTTTTTCTTAAAAATAAGAAAAATTACATCATATATATGATTTTTATAGCTATTTACAGTCCATTCTGTAATCAGATCCAGAACATCGAGTGATGGGTCGCTGACTATCCGGTTGTTACCTGCAAAAGAGCCCTTGTTCATCAAGGGCTCTTTTATTTTCCGGCTATAGGGTTTGCCGCCAGCCGTCGGAGAGTCAACGGGCGGGAAGCGCCCTAGCCTATCGGCATCACCAGAGCCGGTTGATGAGGATCGCTCAGCCGCTCGGCCAGATAGTCCACCAGCAGCCGCACCTTGGGGGAGAGGTGGCGGTTGTGAGGATAGAGCGCCCAGATCCCCTCCGCCGGGGCCCGCAGTTCGGGCAGCAGCTCGATCAGTTCGCCACGGGCCAGATGGTCGCTCACGTAGTAGTCCGGCAGCTGGATGATGCCGATCCCCTTGAGCGCCGCATCCAGCAGGGCGTGGCCACTGTTGCACTGCAACAGGCCACGCACCCGCACGCTGTGGGGGCGACCATCCAGGGTGAAATGCCACTCGTCGCTGTTGCCCACCAGACAGGTGTGACGGGTCAGCTCGGAGAGGCCGTTGGGCATGCCGTGGCGGGCGGTGTAAACCGGGGAGGCGCAGACATAGGGCACCCGCTGCGCCAGCTTGCGTGCCACCAGCGTCGAATCCTTGAGATGGCCGAGCCGCAGCGCCAGATCGTAGCCTTCGTGCACCAGATCCAGCAGCTGGTTGGTGAGGTTGAGGGTCACCTCCAGCTGGGGGAAGCGCACCATGAAGTCGTTCACCAGCGGGGCGATGCGGCTCTCGCCGTAGGAGACGGGGGCCGTGATGCGCAGCGACCCTTGCGGTACCGCCTGATGGCGCCCCACCGCCAGCTCCGCCTCGTAGAGGTTATCGAGCAACTGACGGCAGTGGCGATAGTAGATCTCGCCAAGCTCGGTGAGCCGCACCTGACGGGTGGTGCGCAGCAGCAGCTTGGCCTGCAGCCGATCTTCCAGCTGCGCCACCTGACGGCTCACTTGCGCCACCGATACTCCCAGCTTGCGCGCCGCCGGGGTAAAGCCCCCCTGCTCCGCCACGCTGACAAATTCACAGATCCCTTCCCAGCCGAACATTATTACCTGTGTGTAAAAGTGATTTGAGATTTGCCCTCATTATCACCAAATCGGCGGGAAACTACACTGAATGTCCGAACTCATCTCTGTTCACCCTGCTCAACAAGAAGGATGTCATTCATGGCACAGGTTCAAAGCATCAAGTGTAAAGCCGCCATCGCCTGGGGCCCGGGTCAGCCCCTCTCCATCGAAGAGGTTGAGGTCATGCCGCCGCAAGCGGGCGAGGTGCGGGTGCGCATCGTCGCCACCGGCGTCTGCCACACCGATGCCTTCACCCTCTCCGGTGAAGATCCGGAAGGGGTCTTCCCCTGCATTCTCGGCCACGAGGGGGGCGGCATCGTCGAATCCGTCGGCGAAGGGGTCACCAGCGTCAAAGTCGGCGATCACGTGATCCCGCTCTACACTCCCGAGTGCGGCGAGTGCAAATTCTGCAAATCCGGCAAGACCAACCTCTGCCAGAAGATCCGCGCCACCCAGGGCAAGGGGTTGATGCCGGACGGCACCACCCGCTTCTCGAAAGATGGCCAGCCCATCTATCACTACATGGGCACCTCCACCTTCAGCGAATACACGGTACTGCCGGAGATCTCCATCGCCAAGGTGGACCCGGCCGCCCCGCTGGAAGAGGTCTGTCTGCTCGGTTGTGGCGTCACCACCGGCATCGGTGCCGTGATGAACACCGCCAAGGTGAAAGAGGGTGAGAGCGTCGCCATCTTCGGGCTGGGGGGCATCGGCCTCTCGGCGGTGATCGGCGCCCGTCTGGCCAAGGCTGGTCGCATCATCGCCATCGACATCAACGAGAGCAAGTTCGAGCTGGCGCGCAAGCTGGGCGCCACCGACTGCATCAACCCGAACGATTACGACAAACCGATTCAGGAGGTGATCGTCGAGCTGACCGACGGCGGCGTCGACTTCTCCTTCGAGTGCATCGGCAACGTCAAGGTGATGCGTGCAGCGCTGGAGTGCTGCCACAAGGGTTGGGGCGAGTCGGTCATCATCGGCGTCGCCGGAGCGGGTCAGGAGATCAGCACCCGTCCGTTCCAGCTGGTGACCGGCAGGGTCTGGCGCGGTAGCGCCTTCGGCGGGGTTCGCGGTCGCAGCGAACTGCCGAGCTATGTGCAGCGCTACATGCAGGGTGAATTCCGCCTCGATGACTTCATCACCCACACCATGCCGCTGGAGCAGATCAACGAGGCGTTCGAACTGATGCACCAAGGCAAGAGCATCCGCACCGTCATCCACTACTGAGCATGATCGCCCCGCCCGCCTTCGTGGGCGGGGTGCAGGAGTCCTTCGATGAATCTGGAGATTATCAGCAGCAACAAGAGCTTCGGCGGCTGGCACAAGCGCTATCGCCACCACGCCAGCGTGCTCGGCTGCGAGATGAATTTTGCCATCTATCTGCCGCCCCAGGCCCTCACCGGCCAGAAGGTGCCGGTACTCTACTGGCTCAGCGGCCTCACCTGCACCGATGAAAACTTCATGCAGAAGGCGGGCGCCCAGCGCATCGCCGCCGAGCTCGGCATTGCATTGGTGGCGCCGGATACCAGCCCCCGCGGCGACGGCGTAGCGGACGATCCCGGTTATGACCTCGGCATGGGCGCAGGCTTTTACGTCAATGCCAGCCAGACCCCCTGGCAGGCTCACTACCAGATGTATGACTACGTCACCCGCGAGCTGCCCGAACTCATCGAGACCCACTTCCCGGTCTCGACCCAGCGCGCCATCAGCGGCCACTCCATGGGCGGTCACGGGGCGCTGATCGCTGCGCTGCGGGAGCCAGGTCGCTACCGCTCGGTCTCGGCCTTCAGCCCGATTTGCCACCCGAGCCGCTGCCCCTGGGGCCAGAAGGCGCTTGGCGCCTACCTTGGTAGCAATCCCTTGTTGTGGCAGGAGTGGGATGCCTGCCAGCTGCTGCGCCACCAATCGGTCACACCGCTGCCAACCTTGGTGGATGCGGGGCTGGATGATCCCTTCCTCGCCGAGCAGCTGCATATCGATGCGCTGGCAGAGGTAGCCGCCAGCAAGGGGTGGCCGCTGGAGCTCAACCGCCACGAGGGCTATGACCACAGCTACTACTTCGTGGCGAGCTTTATCGAGGCGCACCTGCGCTTTCACGCCCGCCACCTCTGATCAACACAGGCCCGTAACGGGCCTATTTCAGTTGGGGGTTGTGGTGATCGGTTGGCATCAGCTGCCGACACGACTCACATCGCCGGAACCGGCGATCTCGCTACGCAGTCGGGGAGCGCCCCAATAGCTGACCGACCCCGAGCCCGCGATGCCGACCTTGAGCAGATCCTGTGCCCGCACCTCCACATCTCCGCTGCCGGCGATATTGACCTCGACCTCCTCACCCTTGAGATTGCCCCCCTGAATATCACCCGAACCGGCAATGTTCAGCGTGAGCGCTTTGGCCGATCCCTCCCCCAGATCCAGACTGCCCGCACCGGCAATATTGCCTTCCAACCGGTTCATCTCCAGCCCGCTGGCTGTCAGGTCACCGACCCCGGCCACCGACAGCACCAGCGAATCCCCCTTGAAGCCGCTCAACTCGCCGCTGGCAATGCCCGCCAGCGCCAATTCATGGAGCTCGGGCAGGGTAATGGTCAGCTCCAGCGGCTCGGTGGGGTCGAGCCGGTAACCCTCCTTCACCTCGATCTCCAGCTTGTCGTCCCGCTCGGTCAGCACCAGATAGGGCAGCAGGTTCTCCGGCCCCTTGATCAGGATGCCGCGCGGCTCCCCCGCCACCAGATAGAGGGTGGCAGGCACGCCCGCCAACACCCGGGTCACCCTCTCGCCCAACGGGTGCTGGCGCTCGATCACGGCGCCAGCACCGCTGATCCGGGTTTCGTCCAGCCAGTTGCAACCACTGAGCCCTGCCACCAGCATGACAACCATCATCCACTTCATCACCACTCTCCTCGTTATCTATTGGCCATCCGGGGCCAATTGGTTTTCATGCTCTGCAATGCGTGCGCCAAAAAGTCAACCGCATGATTAAAAAGGAAATAATCATTTATCCCTGCACCAACCTCAGCATTTAGAGAGTCATTTAGACCATATGTTGGTGAAAATAACCATCCTCGAACGGGTATGTTTATGGCTGATTGGCGGGCCGTCCTGCCGGTCACTATGCTGACAGCCCGTGGCAATTTTTGATTGCCGTACCGGTCTGTTGAGCCAATAGTGGTACTTCGTGCGTACCAAGCTCTCCATTGCGGTAATGTCATTACCACTGTCTTGTCAGTCTTCACTGCCAACAAGGAGTCAGAGCGTGACCCAAGCAAGCCCTCTCTATTCCACTGCCACCGGTCTGCCGGAGCCGACTCGCACCCCGTTGCTGACCGGCAGCGATCCCGAGCAGAAACGGCGCGAGCTGCTCGCCTACTTCTGCCAGACCTTCGATCTCTACGACTCACTGTTCGACTGTCTGGCCGATGAGCGGGCCTGGTTCAACAAGGCGATCCCGCTGCGCCACCCGCTCATCTTCTACTACGGCCACACCGCCGCCTTCTTTATCAACAAGCTACTGGCGGCACGCCTGATCGATCAGCGGCTGGATGCCCGCATCGAGGCCATGGTTGCCATCGGGGTGGACGAAATGAGCTGGGACGATCTGGACGAGACCCACTACGACTGGCCCAAAGTCAGCGAGCTGCGCAGCTATCGGGCCAAAGTCCGTACGCTGGTGTGCGACTTCATCCGCCAGATGCCGCTCACCCTACCCATCGACTGGCAGAGCCCGGCCTGGGTGATCCTGATGGGAATAGAACACGAGCGCATCCACCTCGAGACCTCCAGCGTACTGATCCGCCAGCTGCCGCTCGACTGGGTGCGACCGCAGCCTTATTGGCCCGCCTGTACCGAAGCCCGCCACCGCATTGACCAGGTGCCCGCCAACAGCCTGCTGCCGGTGGCTGGCGGCACGGTGCGCCTTGGCAAGCAGGACGCCACCTACGGCTGGGACAACGAATATGGCGAGCGCCATATCGAGCTGGCCCCGTTTCAGGCCAGCCGCATGCTGGTGAGCAATGCCGAGTATCTCGCCTTCGTACAGGCGAGCGGCTATGACCAGCAGCAGTGGTGGGATGAGGAGGGGTGGAGCTGGAGCCAGTACGCGAAGGCGCAGATGCCCACCTTCTGGGTGGGTGATCCTGCCGCGCCCGGGCAATTGCAGCTGCGGCTGATGACAGAGCAGGTTGCCATGCCCTGGGACTGGCCGGTGGAGGTAAACCAGCTGGAGGCGGCCGCCTTCTGCCGCTGGAAGGCGGCCCAGACCGGACTCCCCATCCAGCTGCCGAGCGAGGCGGAATGGCAGCTGCTGCGCGAGCAGGTACCCGGCGATCAGCCGGACTGGACGGAGGCCCCTGGCAATATCAATCTGGCCCGTTTCGCCTCCTCCTGCCCGGTGGATGCCTGCCCGCAAGGGGAGTTCTTCGATCTGGTGGGTAATGTCTGGCAGTGGACCAGCACCGCCATCGATGGCTTCGACGGCTTTAAAATCCACCCGCTCTACGACGACTTCTCCACCCCCACCTTTGATGGCAAGCACACCCTGATCAAGGGCGGCAGCTGGATCAGCACAGGCAACGAAGCGCTTAAATCATCCCGTTACGCCTTCAGGCGTCACTTCTTCCAGCATGCGGGTTTCCGCTATCTGGTCTCCCGTTATCAGGAACCCGTTATCGTGAATCCCTATGAAACCGACACGCTCGTCGCTCAGTACCTCGACTTCCAGTACGGCCCGAGCCACTTCGGGGTAGCCAACTACGCCAAGACGCTTGCTGATCTTGCAGGCGAGCTGTGCAGCAACCACCAGCGGGCGCTGGATATCGGCTGCGCCACCGGCCGCGCCAGCTTCGAACTGGCTCGCCACTTCCAGCATGTGGACGGTGTGGACTACTCGGCCCGCTTCATCGATGTGGCGCTGGCCCTCGCCAGTCAGGACAGTTTCCGCTACGCCATTCCGCTGGAGGGTGAACTGGTTGAGTATTGCGAGGCGCGCCTGTCGAGCCACGGGCTGGGGGCAAGTCAGACTGAACGCATCCACTTCAGTCAGGGGGATGCCTGCAACCTCAAGCCCAAATATGACCACTACGATCTGGTGCTCGCCTCCAACCTGATCGACCGGCTGCGGGAGCCCGCCCGCTTCCTGCGGGATATCGCCCCCCGACTGCGCAGCGGTGGCCTGCTGGTACTCACCAGCCCCTACACCTGGCTGGCGGAATATACCCCGCCCGCCAACTGGCTCGGCGGCATTCGCGAAAATGGCGAGGCGCTCACCACCTATCAGGCGCTGCAGCGGCTGCTGGCTGCGGAGTTTGAGGAGCACTGCCCGCCGCGGGATGTGCCTTTCGTCATCCGCGAGACCGCCCGCAAATACCAGCACACGGTGGCGCAGCTGACCGTCTGGCGCAAACGCTAACCCGCCGGTCGGCATGCAGATGAGAAGAGGGAGGCCAACGGGCCTCCCTCTTGTTATGGCAATAAAAACGGCGCGAGTATCAATGCCCCTGCTCGTGATAGCGGCGCGCCAGCACGGCGCAGACCATCAGCTGGATCTGGTGGAAGATCATCAGCGGCAGCACCATGACCCCGACGCTGGCGGCCGGGAACATGACGTTGGCCATCGGCACCCCGTTGGCGAGGCTCTTTTTCGAGCCGCAGAAGACGATGGTGATCTCGTCCGCCTTGTCGAAGCCGAGGCGACGGCTGATCCAGACGTTCCAGCAGAGCACCAGCGCCAGCAAGACGCAGCTCAGCAGCACGATACTGGCCAGATCGTACCAGCCTACTTGATGCCAAATCCCCTGCACCACCGCCTCGCTGAAGGCGACGTAGACCACCAGCAGAATGGAGCTCTGATCCAGCTTGCCGATGAGCGGGCGGTGGCTGTCGACCCAGCGACCGATGAGCGGGCGCGACAGGTGGCCCACCACGAACGGCAGCATCAGCTGCATCATGATGGACTGGATGGAGTGCCAGGTGTCGATCCCCTCCCCCTGCACGTGGATCATCATCCCCACCAGCACTGGCGAGAGGAAGATGCCGAGGATGCTGGAGGCCGAGGCGCTGCACACCGCCGCCGACACATTGCCCCCTGCCATCGAGGTAAAGGCGATGGCCGACTGCACGGTGGCAGGCAGGGCGCAGAGATAGAGGAAGCCAAGGTAGATGGCCGGGCTCAGCCAGCTGGGCACCAGCGGCGTAAGCAGCAGCCCGAGCAGCGGAAACAGCACGAAGGTGCTGAGCATCACAACCAGATGAAGCCGCCAGTGACCGAGGCCCGCCAGCAGGTTCTGGCGCGACAGCTTGGCGCCATGCATGAAGAACAGCAGCGCCACCGCCAGCTTGGTCAGCAGACCGAACCAGACGGCTACCTGCCCCTCGCAAGGGAAGAGGGAGGCCAGGGTGACCACCGCAATCAGCACAACAGTAAAGGGATCCAGACGCACAAGGGGTCTCCATCAGAGCGCATCCTGCCTTCTTGGCAAAAGGTCAGGATCGGGAAGGACAAGAAACACAACAGGAGGTGTCTGGCACCTCCCGTTGAAACGAACCCCCAGCTTACCCCGATATCGAAGCGGCGCAACGTTGAGTGGCGGTTAATTGTTCATCAATGCTTAACGCCTTTGCTTTGTCGAATAGCGGAAGTTGACGACCCGCGGCCAGATAGCGCCAAACCGGCGATAAATGGATAAAAAAACGGGCGACCCAGGCCGCCCGTCTCGTTTTTTCGCTCAGCCGATCAGCGCTGACTGGCCAGCGTGCCGTTGCCGCTTTTCTTCTCATTGCCGCCGAGCTTGCGGGCCTGGCGCTTCTCGAAGCGGGAGATCCACCAGTAGGCCAGCGCCGAGAAGACCGCGGTCATAAAGACGTTGATGAAGAAGGCGCGTACCAGATCCACCCCGCTCGGGAAGGCGGAGGCGCTCATGCTCACCACGAAGATGGCGATCAGCACCGACACCACGGCCATGCCGAACTTGCGCGATCCCATGCGGAAGTCGCGGGGGGTGTCGTCATGTTTCCAGCGGAACACGAAGTAGGCCACCATGATGAAGATCGGCGGCAGCATGGCGGTACCGGCGGTGAGGTTGATGGCGGTGTTCATCATCTGCTGCACCGACTCGGAGCCAAAGCCGTTGACCACCAGCATCACAAACACGAAGACAAACTGCCACCAGGCGGCACGCACCGGCACCCCGTGCTTGTTGAGGCGGGTGGTTTTCTCGCCGTAGACACCCTGCGGGATCTCGGAGAAGTGGATCTTCACCGGCGCCGAGGTCCACATCATCATGGAGCCGAACATGGCGATGAACAGCACGATACCGACCGCGCGACCCACCAGCGTCTCGGAAAGCCCGAAGTACTGCGCCATGCCGGTGAAGATCTCCACCATGCCGCCGGCATAGGTGAGGCTCTCGCGCGGTACGAACACGTTCACCAGCAGGGAACCCAGCGCATACATGGCGCCGATGACGATACCGGCGGTGATGATCACCTTGATAAAGGACTTCTGGCCGCCCTTCACGTCATTGAGATAAGCCGCCGCGGTTTCGGCACCGCCCGCCGCCTGGAAGATCCAGCACATGATGCCGAGGGTCGCCCAGTTGACGGTGGGGGTCATGGCTTCCAGCGTGATCGGTTGGGCCGCTACATGGTCACCACCGAGCGCCATCAGGGCCCCCAGCACATAGATGGCGAACAGGGCAAAGACGCCGTAGGCCACCAGTTCGGCAATCTTGCCGAGCCAGCTCGCCCCCTTGGTGGAGATATGGGTCGCCGCCGCGAACAGCACGATGGAGATGATCGAGGTGACGGTCGGCGAGAAGCTGTACTCATAGCCCAGCATGGCGTAGGAGGCGTAGGCGATGACGTTGGGCAGCAATGAGACGAACCAGAACAGGTTCACAAACCAGTAGAGGAAGGAGCCCAGATAGGCCATCCGGGTGCCGAGCGGCTTTTTCAGCCAGTCGTACATCCCCGACTCGGAATCTTTGTTGGCCGAAACGAACTCGGCAATGATGAAGACGAATGGCACGAAGTAGACGAGCGTGGCCAGCAGGAAAATGGGGGCGGAGCTGAGCCCCAGCTCGATGTTGTTGTTGACGATATTGCGCACGTTGAACACGGCGGCAAAGGTCATCGACAACAGGGCAAACTTGCCTATGGTGCCGCGTACTGATTCAGACATGATGTCCTCCGGTGGATTCACGCCCCTTCGGACGGGGCGCTATGACTCTGAATGTGTTCGGCGCCGGCCAGTTGGCCGCGCCGTTTACTCTCTTGTTATGGTCAGAGGGGCAGCTCATGGCGCCCCTTCACACACCGGCGCAGCCCTGCTGCCCCGGCGTTCAATCCGTGATTCAGACGATCGGGGTGCCCGGCGCCATCGGCACCTGGGGCTGCAGCAGCACGCTCTGGCTCTCGTCCGGGGTCTCGGCGCAGAGCAACATGCACTCGGATCGCTCGCCGCGCATCTTGGTCGGCTTGAGGTTGGTCAGCACCACTACCTCGCTGCCCATCAGCTCATCTTCGCTGTAGTAGGGCACCAGACTGGTGACGGTCTGCAGTGGCCGCTCACCGCCCACGTCGATCTGAACGATGTAGAGTTTGTCGGCCCCGGGGTGGCGCACCACCTCCAGCACCTTGCCCACCTTCATCTCGACCCGTTTGAATTCGGCAAACTCGATCGTCTCGCTCATTTCTTTCTCCTTGTGTTCGGTTCTTGTGCTCAAGGGAGCAACGGGTAACGGGTGGCCGCAGCCACCCGGTTGATCTCTCCTGGCCACGGGGGCCGGTTTGGTCAGGGTTATCGTCAGGATGCCCGGACGGAAATCTGGCTGGTCGGCTGGGCCTCTTTCACCCGCGCGTCAGCACTCAGGGAGGCTTCGTAGCGGTTGTACTTCCACCAGGCAAAGCCGAGGAAGATCACGATCCCGCCGACGTTGTAGAAGATGATGGTCATGATGTCTGCGCCGGTCGGGAAGGTGGAGGCGAGGAAGCCCACCGAGAAGATGGCGATCAGCACCGACACCACGGCGATGCCGGTGGTGCGCGAGCCCATCTTGAAATCCCGTGGCAGGTGGTCGAGCTTCAGGCGCAGATTGAGGTAGGCCAGCATGATGAACAGCGGCGGCAGCATGGAAGCGGCAGCGGTCATGTTGATGACGGTGTTCATCAGATCCTGCGCGGTGTTGGAGCCCAGGGTCGGGATCACCATTAGCGGCAGCACGATGAGGTACTGGATCCAGGCTGCACGGGCGGGCACGCCATTCTCGTTCAGCTCGACCGTCTTCTTGCCGAAGATGCCGGCCGGAATTTCGGAGAAGAAGATCTTCACCGGAGTCGCCGTCCACATCAGCAGGGAGCCGAACATGGCGGTGAAGGAGACCAGCCCGACGAAGCGGTTCATCAGCACGGTGGGCAGACCGAAATGGGCCGCCAGTCCCTCGAACACCTGCACCGAGCCACCGGTAAATTTCAGGGTGTCGCTATGGACAAACACGTTGATCAGCAGGGAGGCGATGGAGTAGAGCACACCAATGAAGAGCCCGGCGACGATGATCACCTTGACGAAGGATTTGGAGCCCCCTTTCACGTCATTGACGTAGACCGCCACCGACTCGGCGCCACCGGCGGCCATAAAGATCCAGGTGGTAATACCGAGGAAAGCCCAGCTGAAATCGGGGACCATGGCTTCTACCGTGATGGGGTCGGCCGGTTGTACACCACCGACTAACGCCACACCTGCCAGCAGAATGTAGGAGAGGGTCAGCAGCAGCATCAGGGACGAGGTCACCGAGGTGATGGGACCGAGCAGCTTGGCGCCATTGGTGGAGACATAGGTGGCAAAGGCAAACAGCACCATGCTTAAGAAAGTGGTCGCCAGCGGGGTGAAAATGTATTCGTAGCCGAGGAAGGCATAGGAGGCGTAGGCGATAACCCGCGGCAGCAAGGAGGTGAAGAAGAACAGGTTCACGAACCAGTAGGTGTAGGCGGAGATAAAGGCCCAGCGACCGCCGAGGGAGCTCTTCACCCAGGCATACACCCCCGCTTCGGAGTTCTTATTCAGTGACACAAATTCCGCAATGATCAGACAGAACGGAATGAAGTAAAAAATGGTGGCCAGAAAGAACATCGGGGCCGAGGCCAGACCGATCTCGATGTTGTTGTTGATGACGTTGTTGAAGCTGAATACCGCCGCGAAGGTGAGCGACAGCAGACCAAACTTGCCTATCGTATTCCGTTTGGAATCAGACATGGTGCATCTCCAGACCTGTAGTTATTTCCGCGAAAGGGCGGGGCATGAGTTGTAGGGTGAGCCCCGCCCTTCCGGCTTTTATCAGTGCAAAAACAGCGGCTTGTTATTTGTTTTTGAAGTAGCCGCCTTCGACGGTGACCTTGATGATCAGCTTGCGCACCGGCCCGTCGCCGACGAACCGATAAGCCTCGTCGTTCTCGAAGATCACCACCTGACCGTTGCCGACTTTCTGGCGCTCACGCACCTCACCGGCCAGCCACTCGCGATCCGTGGTGTCGTCATAGCCCTGCTCGACGCCCAGCTCGCGCTTGGCAGCCCACTCCACCGTCTCTGACCCTTCCAGGTAGTAGTGAACGTCGAAGTAGCGGCGTTGCCCCTCGAACAGGGAGGTGGCCGGGCTGGCCCCCTCCTGCAAGCGGTAGGTGAGGGAGTCACCGATGGAGTGGCAGATGCCGGGCTTGAGGTTGGCCAGGTTGTTGATGGCCTCCACGCAGCGGCCCCACTTCTTGCCCTCCCGGTAGATATTTTTGAACAGGGTCAGGTTGTCCAGGGTGATCATGCGAGGTTCCTCCCGCCGTTGATGGTGAGATCGATCCCGGCCAGCGCAGCCGGATTGAGGTTGCCACGGGCGATGGGCAGCAGGGTCAGGCCGAAGCTGAACGGCTCGAAGCGCACCCGCCAGGAGTCCAGTACCTCGGAGCCCCAGGAGTTGGAGCCGAGACCCAGCACCTTGTGATCCAGATTGAGGGTGAGATAGCCGCTCGGTTCCAGCTCGTTGATGTGCTGCGCCGCGTGGATATGCTCCCAGCTGTAGGGCCAGACGCTCAGGTTGATGGGGGCATCGGGCCGCACGTAAAGACCGGCGCCGTGGCGGTTGGTCAGGGTCGCCCAGCGCACCTGCTGGCGGTTGCCGTTGTCCTGCGGGAAGGGGTAGTGCTCCCACATCTCGCCCACCGTGCTCTGGAAGCGGTCGATCCAGTTGCTCTGGCGGCTGTCCTGATAGTTCTCGCCCGGCCCCATGCCGTAGTAGTGCACCCGGTCGAGATCCTGACGAATGCCCAGCTCGAAGCCGATCTTGGGAATGATGTCGTCATAACCGCCGTAAGGTTGACCGGACAGCGCCACGTGCAGTTGGCCGTTCGGGCTCAGGGTGTAGACGTAGCGGCAACGCATGCCGAAGTCGAACACCGGCGGCGCGATCAGGCTCTCGACCGTCACCTCGACCGCGCCACCCAGCTGACGCCAGCTCAGAGTGCGGAAGTGCTCCTGCATGATCTGCAGGTGGTTCGGGTGCCACAGGCTCTCGTACTCCTGCTTGTGGTTGTCGATCATCGGCTTGAAGAAGGTGAGACGCGGCGAGCGCTCGATGAGCTCGATACCGTCCTGCTGCCAGCTCACCAGCTTGCCGTCGAGGCGTGAGAAACGCAGGGCGAAGCCGCTGCCGCTCAAGGTCAGCACGAGGCGCTCGTCGGCAATCTGCAACGCAGTGGCGTTGGGATTGGCAAAGGGCTGCAGCTGGCGAGTCGACTCTTTCAGCCGGAACTGGTACTGGCCCAGCTCGTGCTCCGCCGCGCTGTAGCGAGTGGCGGTGGCCTTGATGACCCGCAGCTGGACGAAAGTTTCCCGCGTATCAAGCGTGGGCAGTTCGAGTTGCAGCTCTGTGGTGGCACCGGGGGCAATCCCTTCCAGCCGGACCTGCTGGCTGGCCAGCAGCTCGCCCTCTGCCTTCACTTCGACCAGCAGGCGGATATCGTCGAGATTGGAGAACCAGTAGCGGTTTTCCACCGCCAGCTTGCCGCTCGCCAGATCCAGCGCGCGCACCTTGACCGGGCAGATCACCTGCTTGTATTCGCGCAGGCCCGGCCCCGGGGTCTGATCCGGATAGATGAGGCCATCCATGCAGAAGTTGTAGTTGTTGGGGTAGTCGCCGTAATCGCCGCCGTATTTGTAAACGGCGCGGCCCTGCTCGTCCTGATCCAGAATGCCGTGATCGCACCACTCCCAGATGTAGTGACCCTGAATGTGGGGATGGCGGTCGAACACCTGCTGGTATTCGCTCAGGCCACCCGGACCGTTGCCCATGGCGTGGGCGTATTCACAGATAATGCGCGGCTTCTCCATCGGGAACTCGCCGAAGCAGTTCATCTGGGAGACGCGCGAATACATGGTGCTCACCACATCCACCACCTCGGCATCGCGATCCTCTTCGTAGTGCACCAGCCGGGTCGGGTCGATCGCCTTGCAGCGCTGGTACATGGCTCTGATGTTGCAGCCGTAGCCGGACTCGTTGCCCAGCGACCAGATGATGATGGAGGGGTGGTTCTTCTGGGCGTGTACGTGGCGCTCGATGCGATCCACGAACACCGGCTCCCAGAAGGGGTCGTCGGTGATGCGACTGAGATCGCCGACGTTGGCAAAACCGTGGGTCTCCACATCGGTCTCCGCCATCACGAACAGACCGTACTGGTCGCACAGCTCGTAGAAGCGCGGGTCGTTCGGGTAGTGGGCGGTACGTACCGAGTTGAGGTTGTGCTGCTTCATCAGCACGATATCGCGTTCAACACGATCCATGCCGACCGCGCGGCTCTTGAGGTGGTCGTTGTCGTGGCGGTTCACCCCGTGCAGCTTGAGGTAGTGGCCGTTGACGTAGAAGAGCCCATCTTTGACCTTGATTTCACGCACCCCGACCCGCTGCGGGATCACTTCCAGCAGCTCGCCCTGACCGTTGTAGAGGGAGAGCTGCAACTGATAGAGGTAAGGGTCTTCGGCACTCCACAGATGGGGATTGGCCAGATCCAGCGTGAAGCGGCAATCACACTTGCCATCGATGGCGAGATGATCGAGCGAGCCGCTGGCGATCTCGTTGCCCTGATCCAGCAGCGACCAGACCAGACGGTGATCACGGGCAGCCGCCCCCAGATTTTCCAGCTGGATATCACAGCTCAGGGTAGCGCTTTGATTGTCCTCGGCCAGCGCGGTGCGGATGAAAAAGTCCTGCACATGAGCGGCCGGTTTGCCCACCAGATAGACGTCGCGGAAGATCCCCGCCATCCACCACATGTCCTGATCTTCGATATAGGTGGAGTCGGCCCACTGCATCACCCGCACCGACAGCAGGTTCTCGCCGATGTTGGCGTAGGCGCTGATGTCGAACTCGGCGGTGAGGCGGCTCCCCTTGCTGAAGCCGACGTAGTGGCCGTTCACATAGACCTCGAAGTAGGTCTCCACCCCGTCAAACTTGATGATCACCTGCTCGCCATCCCAGGCCGGGCTAAGCGTGAAGCTGCGCTGATAGGCGCCGGTGGGGTTGTTGGTCGGCACGAAGGGCACGTCGATGGGGAAGGGAAAACCTTCGTCGGTGTACTGCAGATTGCCATGCCCTTCCATCTGCCACATGTTGGGCACAGTGATCTGGCCCCACTCGCTCATGGGGCTGTGATAGAAGGCCTCCAGCACCTGCAATGGGTGCTCGAAGTAGTGGAACTGCCACTGACCGCTAAGGCCCAGAAAACGGCGGCTCAGCTCGCGCTGCATGGTGGCCGCCAGCGCGTGGTCGGCATAAGAGAAGAAGTAGGCACGCGGAGCCAGCCTGTTTTCACCAACGAATTGGACGTTTTCCCAGTTATTCACATGTCCTCCCGGAACAAGGCAACTTTGACTGGGTAAACTTTAGATAAACATTTACTAAATATCAGCTTTGGATCGGTAAAGTTTTAACCTGATCACAATGGCTGGATGGTTTTGTGAGCGAGATCAGAATCGGAGGATAAAAGGGGATAAAGCAGGCAGTGATGGCATGGATGTTGATAAATGCAGGCAAAAAATGGCTAAAACCACCGTAAAACAATGCATTATGAATTTATCAGGAGAAATAAGGGAGAGGATGATAAAGGGATGAGGCCGCGCCACCGCAAGATGACGCGACTAAAACAGAATTTATTTTACTAAAATCAACGAGTGGTGCCACGCAGGGTCAGGCGACTCGGCACCAGTACCCGAAGGGGAATATCACGCTCGTCACGCAGCCGTTCGACCAGCAGATTAACCCCCTGGGAGCCCATCAACTCGGAGTGGATCCGCACCGTGGAGAGCGGCGGAAAGGTAAACTTGGCGGTCGGAATATCGTTGACGCTGATCAGCTCAATCTGCTGGGGAATCGACAATCCCCTCTCGTGGATGGCCCGCAGCACCCCAATGGCGATAGAGTCGGAGGCAACGAACAGCGCCTTGGGCCAATCCCCTGCCAGCATCTCTTTTGCCAGCCGGTAGCCGGAGGCACTGGAGAAGTCCCCGCGATAGAGATCGCTCTCCTGCACCACCCCCAGTCGCTGGCCATAATCTTTGAAGGCCAGCTCACGCAGATCCGGATTTTCATCCTGCCCACCGATATAGCCGATGCGCTGGTGCCCCTGAGCGATAAAGTAATCCACCACTTGCTGGCTGATCAGGGCGAGATCCACATCGACCGAGTCGAACTCCTCCATGGCACGGGAATCGACAAAGACCAGCATGCTGGAGCAGGTTCGCAACTGCGCCAGACGCTCGGCCGAGAGACTCCCCACCACCAGAATACCATCCACGGCGGTCAGCTCGCGTCCTTCACCACAGTTGTAAAGGTGGGTCAGTTCGATGTTGAGACGGGCACTCTGGGTCTCGATGCCATAACGGATGGCGAGATAGTAGGGATCGTTAACCTCGGTACTCTGCGGGTAGGAATAGACCACTAGAAAGTGCAGCTTGCTCTTGTGAACCCCCTTGCGGGCGCTGCTGGTCTTGTACTCCAGCCGTTCGGCAATCTCGAAGATCCGCTGCTTGGTCTCTTCCTTGACGCTCAGGCTGGGATCCTCGTTCAGTACCCGGGATACCGTGGCGAGCGACACCCCCGCCTCCTGTGCAATTTCCTTCAACGTAGCCATCAATACCTCGCTGGCAGCATCACGTGTTAATCGGTAACGGCTAAAGAGTAACGGGCAATGTCTTGATAGCCCAGCATTTTTACTAAAATGCCGATAGCAGGACCGATTTTTGAAACGCAGAAATGCAAAAAGGCCTCCCGAATGGGAGGCCTCTTCTAAATAGGTGCCTGACAGTGTCCTACTCTCGCATGGCGAATGCCACACTACCATCGGCGCTACCGCGTTTCACTTCTGAGTTCGGCATGGGA
>NZ_JAPCJA010000067.1:0-20414 GCF_027707745.1 Aeromonas sp. QDB23 | reverse complement strand
AAGCCAAGGCCCCAGAGGTATAGTGTGAAAAAAGCCAATAAAAACAATGCCAGTCAGGCTTAACTGACTGGCATTACTCCGCAGAGCCCTCTTTTCCTTCACTCTGCGGCAGCTGACGCGTCATCAGCTGTCCCGCCAGCCATCAGGGCCGCAGCGCCTTGTCTGCCCGCGAGATGCCGCAGACGCCGGAGCGCACCACTTCGATGATCTCGTTGGTCTGGGCGGCAGTCTTGATAAAGGCATCCAGCTTTTCGCTGGTGCCCACCAGCTGTACCGTGTACTGCTCGGGGGTGACGTCGACAATCTGGCCACGGAAGATATCCGCCAGCCGTTTCAGCTCGTCACGGGCCCCACCGGCAGCGCGCGCCTTGACCAGCGCGATCTCCCGCTCGATATGCTCCCCTTCGCTCAAATCGCACACCTTGAGCACGTCCACCAGCTTGTGCAGTTGCTTCTGGATCTGCTCCAGCACCCGCTCGTCACCCATGGTGACTATGGTCATGCGCGACAGGGTGGGATCCTCGGTCGGCGCCACCGTCAGGGTCTCGATGTTGTAGCCGCGCTGGGAGAAGAGACCCACCACGCGGCTCAGGGCGCCGGATTCGTTCTCCAGCAGAACGGAAATTATATGTCTCATCAGATTTCTCCCGCCTTGCTCAGCCACATCTCATCGGCGGCGTGATTCACCAGTACGACCGAAATAATATGTTCCATCGTCAGGTTCTCTCCGTCTTGCTCAGCAACATCTCGTCATTGATGGAACCAAACTTGAGCTCCATGAGTACGACCGAAATAATGTGTCCCATTGTCAGGTCCTCTCCGTCTTGCTCAGCCACATCTCGTCCATGGCGCCAAACTTGATCTGCATCGGATAGACGTGCTCATCCGGGTCGACCGAGATATCCATGAACACCAACCGATCCTTCATGGCGAAGGCCTTCTCCATGGCGCTCTCCAGCTCGGCCGGATCGCTCACCGCGATACCGACGTGGCCGTAGGCTTCCGCCAGTTTGACGAAGTCCGGCAGGGACTCCATGTAGGAGTGGCTGTGACGGCCGCCGTAGAACATCTTCTGCCACTGCTTGACCATGCCCAGCGCACGGTTGTTGATGGAGATGATCTTGATGGGCACCCCATACTGCAAGCAGGTCGAGAGCTCCTGAATATTCATCTGTACCGAGCCGTCGCCGGTGACGCAGCAGACCACCGCATCCGGGTTGGCAAACTGGGCCCCCATGGCGGCCGGAATACCGAAGCCCATGGTGCCGAGGCCACCGGAGTTGATCCACTGGCGCGGCTTGGCAAACGGGTAGTAAAGGGCGGCAAACATCTGGTGCTGGCCGACGTCGGAGGCAACGAACGCCTGACCCTGAGTCACCTTGTAGAGGGTCTCGATCACCTGCTGCGGCTTGATCTGGGTAGCCGATTTTTCGTAAGCCAGACAGTGACGGGAGCGCCACTGGTTGATCTGGCTCCACCAGTCCGCCAGCGCCTCCTTGTCGTTATCGAAGCCACACTCACGGATCACCTCCAGCATCTGCTCCAGCACGGTTTCCACCGAGCCGACGATGGGCACATGGGCCTGCACCGTCTTGGAGATGGAGGTGGGGTCGATATCGATATGAACCACGGTCGCATTGGGGCAGAACTTGGCCACGTTGTTGGTGACGCGGTCATCAAAGCGGGCACCCACGGCGAAGATGAGATCCGCGTTGTGCATGGTCTTGTTGGCTTCGAAGGTGCCGTGCATCCCCAGCATGCCGATAAATTGCGGATGGATGCCGGAGAAGGCCCCCAGCCCCATCAGGGTGGTGGTCACCGGCAGGTTCAGCAACTCTGCCAGCTTGGTTACCAGATGATCCGCATTGGCGTTGATGGCGCCGCCGCCCACATACATCACCGGGCGCTGGGCATCCACCAGCAGCTTGGCGGCCCGCTTGATCTGGCCCTTGTGGCCAGACTTGGTCGGGTTGTAGGAGCGCAGGGAGACCGACTCGGGATACTGGTAGGGGAATTTCTCTTTCGGGTTCTGCACATCTTTGGGCAGATCCACCACCACCGGCCCCGGGCGGCCGCTGGCGGCAATGTAGTAGGCCTTCTTGATGGCCTCGGGAATATCGCTCGCCTTCTTGCACAGGAAGCTGTGCTTCACCACCGGGCGGGAGATACCGATCATGTCGGTCTCCTGGAACGCATCCTCACCGATCATGCTGGTCGGCACCTGGCCGGAGAGGATCACCAGCGGAATGGAATCCATATAGGCGGTGGCAATACCGGTAATGCAGTTGGTCGCTCCCGGGCCAGATGTTACCAGCACAGTCCCCACCTTGCCGGTGGAGCGGGCGTAACCGTCAGCCATGTGAACCGCGGCTTGCTCGTGCCGCACCAAGACATGCTCCATCTTGCCGTTTTCGAAGAGAGCGTCATAGATGTCGAGCACTGAGCCACCAGGGTAGCCGAAGACGTGCTCAACTCCCTGATCTTCCAGCGCTCTAACCACCATCTGGGCGCCTGATAACATCTCCATGATAAAGCCCTCCAGGCTTTGCTCCGTTTAGCGAATCCCGCCGACGATGCCGTGCTTCCCGGCACGGCCCGATCCGTTTCTTGTTGTTATCTGAATGCAGATCGGCCCGATTCAGCCCCGTCGACAGGTGAAAAAAAGGATTTTTCCATCATTCACCCGAAAATCGGGTGAAAAACCAACTTAACCCGCCAATGAACGGTTGTCCACGGCTTTGTCTGACCAGAACAGTCATAGATTTCAACCGGCTATTAACATTCAATGAGTTGCCGCTGCGACCATGAGACAAACGGGAAGGAAGTCGGGGAATAGCCAGCGGATCATTCCGCTGAGGGGAAAAACAGCCACAAAAAAGCCCACCGCTCAGGGGTGGGCTTGATGCCGGATGATGACTCAGTTGTCCTGATCCGGCTCCGCCAGCCAGATCTGCTGATCCGGATCGGTCTCTTCACTGACCGAAATGCTGACACCCATATCGAGCAACTCGTGCAGGGTCAGATTGTCCGCCAGCGTCATGGTTTCGCCATTCTCATTGGTAAAGCGCATTTGCTCCGTCCTCTCCTTGGTGGGATCGCCTTTCAGTCTAGTCAACAACGCTCACTTGCGATAACCAGCAGCTGGATAAACAGTCACCCCCATCCAGCTCGCTCAGGCGATCACTCACCTCCTCCGGAAACAGGGTACGCGCCCATAACCGCCGCGACAGAGAGGCCACGCTCTCGTCGGCTCCCGCCGCCAGCCAGCGGGCCAGCTCCCCCGCAACATCGGGGTAGCAGACCGCTCCCGGCGAAGCGCTGTCGAGCCAGGTGCGCACCAGATTGGCATCGAGCACATCCATCAGGGTCGCCAGCCCCATCATCTCCAGAGTCTTGCCATTGGTCAGCTGCTCGAACTGGCCGCCGAGGGGTTTGACCAGCAGCTTCTTGCCGAGGGTGAGCGCCTCGGAAGCAAGCTCGAAGCCCGCGTTGGAGATGACGCCGCGACAACCGGCCAGCACGGCGATAAACCCGTGCCGCGACGGTGGCTCGAAGCGCAGGTTGCGCCATTGACTCGGGGTGCGGATGGCGGGGTGAAAGCAGACGAAGCGCTGCTGGCCAAAACGCGACAGCAGGGCGGCGATCGCCTCGGTCTGCTCGAACGGTAGATAGACCAAGATCTCGCCGTTATCCGGCGCGGCGGCGATGGGGTCAATCACCGGCGGCAACAAGGGGTGACCAAAGTGAAACCAGTGCAGCCCGAGCGGCTGATCCACAGGAGCAAAGTGGCGCATCAGCTGGCGGCTGACCCCGTCCTCCCCCCAGCGCGGGATGGGCCAGTTGAAGCTGGCCTGATGACTGATGGTGAGGCTCGGCTTGCCATAGCGGCGGGCAGCGTGGGCGGTCAGCGGCTCAAAATCGCTCACCACCAGATCGTATTCGCTGCAATCGAGGGCCCGCAGATCCCGCCAGAAGGTGAGCGGCGAGGCGGCCTGCAGGGTGCGCCACGGCGAGACCCGCCCCTCGTGACTGACAAAAGTGAGGCCGGCAAAGGCGCGGTAGGCACCAAACTCCTCCATGTCGAAGTAGCGCTCGGCAGGACGGCCGCTAAAGAGATAATCCACCTCGACCCCTGCCGTGCGCAGCGCCCGAGCCAGGGTGCGACTGCGACTGATATGACCGTTGCCGGTGCCTTGCACCCCAAACAGTATCCTCATGAGTGGCTCCAGCCGAGCGCCAGCACGGCGCAACCGCCACCCAGCAGGGCTCCGGCCACCAGATCGCTCAGGTAGTGAACCCCGAGTAACAATCGCGATGCCCCCACCAGCGTCGCCCAGCCAAACAGCAGGGGGGCCCAGAGCGGAAAGCCGGTCGCCAGTATGGTGGCCATCAGAAAGGCAGCGGCGGTGTGGCCGGAGGGAAGGCTGTAGCGATCGGAGGGGGTGATAAAGACCGGCAAGCCGATAGGCCGTTGCCGTTTCAGGCTGTTTTTCAGCAGCAGATAGAGGGGCAGCTCGATGGCGAAGGCGAGCAGCGCCAGTCGCACCAGTTCCCGCTCTGCCTCACCCTGCCACCAGAGCAGGGCGGCCAGCACGGCGTACAGCGGGCCATCACCGGTACGGGAAATGAGGCGACTCACCCTCGCCAGCGGCCGGTTGTAGCCGTGCAGCAGGCAGACCCGGCACACCTGCAGGTCCCATTGCTGGATCTTGTTCATATCCCCTCCTTCCCTGAATTCTGCTTGCAGAGTAGGAAAGCGGGATGACGTTACGTTGAACGAGGGATAACAGATTTATGAAAAAAGGGCCGAATGGCCCTTTTTAATCTCGATGTTGCGGCAAAATCAGTGGCTGCCGCGCAGGCCGGTCTCCATCAGACGGCAGTTGTGATCCGCCAGACGGGCCATGAAGTGCTCATCCACTTTCAGGCCAAACACCTGCTCGTAGAGATCTTTCATCACGAACGGCTGCCACATCATGCTGAGGAAAGAGATCTTCAGCATCTCGGGATCCAGGTTGTCACCCAGCTCGCCGTTGGACTTCATGGTTTCCAGCAGGGCATCGAACTGCGGCAGCTGACGTTCCAGCAGGCGGTTCAGCACAAAATCCCGGCCAGGGCTCTTCTCGGTCGACAATGCGCTGGAGATGGCCGAGGTCAGCTCGCTATTGGGCGCCATCACCTGATAGTAGGTGTTGAGCAGCTCGTTGAGGCTGTGATTGCTGTGTTCATCTTGCCAGGCATGGTCGAGGGGCTCGGCGACATCGCCCAGCACAGCTTTGTAAAGACCCTCTTTACTGCCGAAGTAGTAGTGGATCATTGCCAGATTGGAGCCAGCAAGCTCCGCGATTTCGCGTGTAGTCACCTTGCTATAGGGAGTATTGAGAAAACGCTCACGGGCGGCAGCAAGCAACTTGTCACGAATGTCAGAACGTCCGACCGGACGACCAGGTCTACGTTTTTCCATTTAACACCTCAGATAATTCAGCCAATGCTGATAAGTCGATCTGGTTGTGCAGAGAATAGAGCACAGCAGGAATGACCAGATAATCGGTCATGGGCCGAATATGGGACAAGGAAATTTGCAATCCTTTACAATCCGATTAAATACGTCAGCAGATTGCCCCTGACCTTCCGTGTTGACACAGCATAAAAATCTCGATATTGGTAAAAGCGTTATCGACTGGAAGGAATAACAACGTCATGCATATCGCCACCCCGCTACTACTAATCTCCCTAATCGCGTTAATTCGCGCGGGATCCTTGTAGCCGGGCTAAGGCATAGCCGGAATTTACAAAAACCCGTGCACCCTGCACGGGTTTTTTTATGCCGCCGCAGGATGCACGTTACCGAACTTAGGAAGAGGGAAGTCACATGTCAGATCGGGTCATCATATTCGACACCACCTTGCGTGATGGTGAGCAGGCCCTGGCGGCCAGTTTGACAGTCAAGGAGAAGCTGCAGATCGCCCAGGCACTGGAGCGGCTCGGTGTCGACGTCATGGAGGTGGGCTTCCCGGTCTCCTCTCCCGGCGATTTTCAATCGGTGCAGACCATAGCCCGCCACATCAAAAACAGCCGGGTCTGTGCCCTCGCCCGCGCCCTGCCCAAGGATATCGATGCTGCCGGTGAAGCCTTGCGGGTCGCCGAGGCGTTTCGCATCCACACCTTTATCTCCACCTCCTCCATCCATGTGGAGAGCAAGCTGAAAAAGAGCTTCGAGGATGTGCTGGAGATGGGGGTCGGCGCCATCAAGCACGCCCTGCGCTACACCGATGATGTGGAGTTCTCCTGTGAGGATGCAGGCCGCACGCCGATTGATAATCTCTGCCGCATGGTGGAGGCCGCCATCAAGGCGGGGGCCCGCACCATCAATATCCCCGATACCGTGGGCTACACGGTACCGACCGAGTTCTCCGGCATCATCCACACCCTGTTCAACCGGGTGCCCAACATCGACAAGGCCATCATCTCGGTCCACTGCCACGACGATCTGGGACTCTCGGTGGCCAACTCCATCGGCGCGGTGCAGATGGGAGCCCGCCAAATCGAGTGTACCATCAACGGCATCGGCGAACGGGCGGGCAACTGCTCGCTGGAAGAGGTGGCGATGATCCTCAAAACCCGCGCCGATCTGCTCGGGGTGCAGACCAATATCCGCCACAACGAAATTCATCGCACCAGCACGCTGGTCAGCCAGCTCTGCAACATGCCGGTGCAGCCCAACAAGGCGATCGTCGGGGCCAACGCCTTCTCCCACAGCTCCGGCATCCATCAGGATGGCGTGCTCAAGGCGAAAAACACTTACGAAATCATCACCCCCGAGAGCATTGGCCTGACCCAGAACAACCTCAACATGACCTCCCGCTCCGGCCGTCACGTCATCAAGCACCGGATGGAGTCCATGGGCTACGCCGAGAGCAGCTACGACCTCGACCACCTCTATGGCAAGTTCCTGACCCTGGCCGACAAGAAGGGGCAGGTGTTCGACTACGACCTCGAAGCGCTGGCCTTCTTCAGCCAGATCCACGAAGAGCCGGAGCACTTCAAGCTTGAGTACCTCGGGGTACAGAGCGGCAGTTCGGTGCTGGCGACCGCCTCGGTCAAATTGAAGGTAGGGCAGGATCTGGTGTGCGAAGCGGCCACCGGCAACGGCCCGGTGGATGCGGTCTACCAGTGCATCAACCGCATTACCGGCTATGAGATCCGCATCGACAAATATGCCCTCAAGAGCAAGGGTGAAGGGGAAGATGCCCTCGGTCAGGTCGATATCGTCGCCGAGTACAAAGGGCGCAAATTCCACGGTATGGGGCTGGCCACCGACATCATCGAATCCTCGGCCCACGCCCTGCTCCATGTGATCAACAGCATCTGGCGCGCCGATCAGGTCGCCGAGCAGATGGAACGAAATAACACTATCAAGACGGAGACAGTATGAGCAGTTATCGGATCGCAGTATTACCGGGTGACGGCATTGGCCCGGAAGTGATGGCCGAGGCCGTCAAGGTGCTGGAGAAGGTGCAGGCCAAGTTCGGCCTCGCCTTCGAGTATGATCGCCACGACGTGGGCGGCATCGCCATCGACAACCACGGCACCCCGCTGCCGCAAAGCACCATCAAAGGTTGTGAAGCGGCCGATGCCGTGCTGTTTGGCTCGGTGGGCGGCCCGAAATGGGAACATCTGCCCCCCAACGATCAGCCGGAGCGCGGTGCCCTGCTGCCCCTGCGCGCCCACTTCAAGCTGTTTTGCAACCTGCGTCCGGCCCGCATCTACACCGGTCTGGAGCAGTTCTCCCCGCTGCGCGCCGACATCTCCGATCGCGGTTTTGACATAGCCTGCGTGCGGGAGCTGACCGGCGGCATCTACTTCGGCCAGCCCAAGGGGCGCGAGGGAGAAGGGGCGAACGAGAAAGCATTCGACACCGAGGTGTACCACCGCTTCGAGATCGAGCGCATCGCCAAAATTGCCTTTGAGTCGGCTCGTGTGCGCCGTAGCAAGGTCACCTCCATCGACAAGGCCAACGTGCTCGCCTCCTCCATCCTGTGGCGCGAAGTGGTGACGCAAGTTGCCAAATCCTACCCGGACGTGGCACTGAACCATATGTATATCGACAACGCGACCATGCAGCTCATCAAGGATCCGTCCCAGTTCGACGTGCTGCTCTGCTCCAACCTGTTCGGTGACATCCTCTCCGACGAGTGCGCCATGATCACCGGCTCCATGGGGTTGCTCCCCTCTGCCAGCCTCAACGAATCGGGTTTCGGCCTGTTCGAACCGGCAGGTGGCTCGGCCCCCGATATTGCAGGCAAAGGGATCGCCAACCCCATCGCCCAGATCCTCTCCGCCGCCCTGATGCTGCGTTACAGCCTGGGCCAGGAAGCTGCCGCCCTGGCCATCGAGCAGGCCGTGGCCCAGACTCTGGCCGAGGGTTACTTCACCGCCGACCTGCATCAGGCCAGCGCCCGCCATCCGGTGCAGAGCACGTCCGAGATGGGCAGCCAGATCGCCGCCCGGATCTGAGCCGCATAACAAATAACAAGGAAGAGAGAAGCAATGGCCAAGACCCTCTATCAGAAAGTATTCGACGCCCACGTGGTACGGGAAGTGGAAGGGGAAACGCCCCTCATCTACATCGACCGCCATCTGGTGCATGAAGTGACCAGCCCGCAGGCATTCGACGGCCTGCGCGCCATGAACCGCCAGTTGCGCCGCCCGGACCTGACCTGGGCCACCATGGATCACAACGTCTCCACCACCACCAAGGACATCGCCGCCTCTGGCGAGATGGCCCGCATCCAGATGGAGACGCTGGCCGACAACTGTAAAGAGTTCGGGGTTCGCCTCTACGATCTCAACCACAAATATCAGGGGATCGTCCATGTGATGGGCCCCGAGCTCGGCATCACCCTGCCCGGCACCACCATCGTCTGCGGCGACTCCCACACCGCCACCCACGGCGCCTTCGGCTCGCTGGCGTTCGGCATCGGCACCTCCGAGGTGGAGCATGTGATGGCCACCCAGACCCTGAAACAGGGGCGCGCCAAGACCATGCGTATTTCGGTCAACGGCAAGCTGGCCGAGGGCATCAGCGCCAAGGATGTGGTGCTGGCCATCATAGGCCGGGTCGGCCATGCCGGTGGTACCGGCTACGTGGTGGAGTTCGCTGGCGAAGCCATCGAAGGGCTCACCATGGAAGGGCGGATGACGGTGTGCAACATGGCCATCGAGCTGGGCGCCAAGGCGGGAATGATCGCCCCCGACCAGACCACCATCGACTACATCCGTGGCAAGGAGTTTGCCCCCAAGGGCGAGGCGCTTGAGCAGGCCATCGCCTACTGGCAGAGCCTCAAGAGCGATGAAGGTGCCCACTTCGATGCCGAAGTAGTGCTGGACGCCGCCGATATCGCCCCTCAGGTCACCTGGGGGACCAACCCGGGGCAGGTGATTGCCGTCAATGAACCCATTCCTGCACCGGAATCCTTCAGCGATCTGATGGAGCAGCAGTCCGCTCGCAAGGCGCTCGCCTATATGGATCTTCAGCCTGGCCAGAAGCTCTCCGATGTCGCCATCGATAAGGTGTTTATCGGATCGTGCACCAACAGCCGCATCGAAGATCTGCGCGCCGCCGCCGCCATCGCCCGCGGTCGCAAGGTGGCTGCTGGCGTACAGGCGCTGGTGGTGCCGGGCTCCGAGCAGGTGAAGGCGCAGGCCGAAGCGGAGGGTCTGGACAAGATCTTCATTGAGGCCGGTTTTGAGTGGCGCCTGCCCGGCTGCTCCATGTGTCTGGCGATGAACAACGACCGGCTGCAACCGGGGGAGCGCTGCGCCTCCACCAGCAACCGCAACTTCGAAGGGCGTCAGGGCCGCGCCGGCCGCACCCATCTGGTCAGCCCGGCCATGGCCGCCGCAGCCGCCGTCACCGGCCGCTTCGCCGACATTCGCGCGCTGTAATTACGAGGAGAACAAGATGACAGGCTTCAAGCAACATAAAGGGATCGTCGTCCCCCTCGACAGCGCCAACGTCGACACCGACGCCATCATTCCCAAGCAGTTTTTGCAGAAGGTGAACCGCATCGGTTTTGGCAAGCACCTGTTCCACGACTGGCGCTTCCTCGACGATGCCGGCCAGCAGCCCAACCCCGAGTTTGTGCTCAACCAGCCGCAATTCGCCGGTGCCAGCATCCTGCTGGCCCGCGAGAACTTCGGCTGTGGCTCGAGCCGTGAGCACGCCCCCTGGGCGCTGGCCGACTACGGCTTCAAGACCATTATTGCCCCGAGCTTTGCCGACATTTTCTACGGCAACGCCATCAACAATGGCATGGTACCGGTGCGCCTGAAGGAGGAGGAGGTCGATGCCCTGTTCCAGCTGGTTGCCGCCCAGCCGGGCATCGAAATTGAAGTGGATCTGGAGGCCAATCAGGTGCGCGCTGGTAGCCTCTGCTTTGGTTTCGAGATCGACGAGTTTCGTCGTTACTGCCTGCTGAACGGGCTGGACGCTATCGGCCTGACCCTGCAGCACGAGGCCGCCATCAGCGCCTTTGAGGCGAAGCAGCCGAGCTGGATTTAACACGCCAGTTGCAAAAAAACGAGTAGAATCAACAGGGAGCTTCGGCTCCCTGTTTTACTGTCCGCTACGCTTCCCACTTTGGGCCACCGGAACTGGCCCGTGCCACAGGAAAGGATGATGAAGAGACCGACGGCAATTCCTCTGCTCTGTGCCCTGCTGCTTGCCCTGCCTGCGGGGGCCAGCCAAACCAGCTTCAACAACAGCCTCGGCCAGATCAGCGTCGGCTGGCAAGATAGCGAAGGCAAACCCCAGCAGCTCACCTACCGGCTCGAACAGGGCAAGTTGCCGCCGCTTATCGCCTATCGCCCGGCCAGAATGCAGGAGGAGGTGTTGCAGGTGTTGCTGCGGGAGGTGCGCCAGAACTACCCCGAGGTGCAGTTCACCCTCGCTCGCCCCTCGCTGGAGCTGCATCTGAAAAGCCGCAATCAGGACAAGGCGCGTGAGGCGATGGCCTTTCTGCAGTCACAACGGAGCAAAGAGGAGCAGGCGTGGCTGACCAAACACTACTTCCAGTACTTCAACACCCCTGACGGGCAGCTGGCGGTGAAACAGGATCATGTGCGCATCGCGCTGGAGAGTCGCAGCGGGCTGGCTCCGCTGGCGGATCAACTCAAGCAGCAGGGCAGCACCGAAACGGAAGCTAGCCAGAAGACCGTGGCACATATGCTCACCTTTATCCAGAGTATCCCCTATCAGCAGCTCGATAACCTAAACGGAAGGCAGGGCAAGGGTTTTCTCTCGCCCCGTCAGGTCTTGGAGCAGAACCGGGGCGACTGCGACAGCAAGGTAACCCTGATGGCCGCCATGCTGGCCCAGCTCTTTCCCGAGCTGAAACAGGCCATGGTGTTTGTCCCCGGCCATGCCCTGCTGGCCGTTGACCTGCCCGCCAAGCCGGGGGATGTGACCCTCAACTGGCAAGGGCAGAACTACCTGCTGATCGAACCTACCGGCCCCGCCACCTTGCCTGCGGGCCAAATAGCATCGACCAGCAAAACGCTGGTCGATAGCAAGCAGTTGAGTGTGCAGCCGGTTCAGGAAAAAGGGTAATCCCCTCCCTCTGCTGATAGGGAGAAAAAGGATTAACCCTGAGGCAGAAACTCTACCGCCAACAGCAACCCGCTCTCTTCCTCCAGTACCCGGATAATGCGGGCGTGGGCTTCAAAGGGGGGCAACAGGTTGTTGTTGGTGGCAAGACTGATCCGGATGGGCTGATTGATATCGAGCTGGTGTTCAGAGACCGCAATCCCCATGCCGTTGGCACTGAGATCCCGGCAGATCCCCTCCAGCACCAGCTGCTGTTGATAGACGGTGACCGGAGCATTGATGACCATGCGCGCAAAGGCACGCCTTTCCTTGGTATTGGTAAGCACGCGAACATCCTCTGTTGGGTGGGCGTCATCTCATGGGTATTGCACAATTGTGCTGGTCTACCCAAAAGAACGTTAATACAATGCGGTTCGTTTCTCAAACGGGGTGCGGTTTACCGCTGAGATTATACCCGTGTACCTGATCCAGATAATGCTGGCGGAGGAATTTGAGGCATGGCGCTCATTTTTTGCGCCCTCACCCGCTGGCACCTCGTTATTAACAAGTAATAGGGAGTGCCACCCATGAAGACCCTGCTGCTGGTCACCACCGGCCTGCTGTCGGCCAATGCGTTCGCCGCCGACACCCTCACCGTCTACACCTACAGCTCCTTCACTGCCGAGTGGGGGCCGGGGCCCAAGATCAAACAAGCCTTCGAGAAAGAGTGCGGCTGCACCCTCAATCTGGTTCCCCTCGAAGATGGGGTGGCCATCCTCAACCGGCTGCGGCTGGAGGGCAACCACAGCAAAGCTGATCTGGTACTGGGGCTCGACGATGCCCTCATCAGTGAAGCCAAGCAGAGCGGCCTGTTCGCCCCCCATCCCGCCAAGCTCGACGGCATCAAGGTGCCGGGCGGCTGGCAGGACGACACCTTCGTCCCCTACGACTATGGCTACTTCGCCTTTGTCTATGACAAGGAGAAGCTCAAGCAGCCCCCCAAGAGCCTGAAAGAGCTGGTGGAGCGCCCCGATCTCAAGGTGATCTATCAGGATCCCCGCACCTCCACCCCGGGGCAGGGGTTGATGCTGTGGATGAAGTCTGTCTACGGCGACAAGGCGCCTGCCGCCTGGGCCGAGCTTGCCAAAAAGACGGTCACCGTCACCAAAGGGTGGTCAGAGGCCTACGGCATGTTCCTCGATGGCGAAGCGGACATGGTGCTCTCCTACACCACCTCTCCGGCCTATCACCTGATTGGCGAGAACAAGCCCCAGTATCAGGCAGCAGCCTTCGAGGAGGGCCACTACCGTCAGGTAGAAGTGGCCGCCAAGCTGAAGAGCGCCAAACAGGAGAAGCTGGCTGACCAGTTCCTGCAGTTCATGGTGAGCCCCGCCTTCCAGCAGGAAATCCCGACCGGCAACTGGATGTATCCGGTGATCGACACGCCGTTGCCCAAGGGCTTCGAGCAGATGATCACTGTAGCCAAGCCGCTCGCCTTCAGCAGCGATGAGGTTGCCGCCCATCGCAAAGGGTGGATCCGCGAGTGGCTGCAAGCCGTCACCCAGTGAGCCGTTATCTGAAACCACAGGCTCGTCCCCTCTGGTGGTTGCCGGGCAGTGCAGCCACCCTGTTGATCCTGCTGTTATCCCTCGGGCCGCTCGTGGCCCTGCTGTGGCAGGCCGGTTCGCTGGCGCCCCGCACCCTGCTCGCAGACCCTTATCTGCGTCATGTGCTGGGCTTCAGTCTGGGGCAGGCGCTGCTCTCCACCCTGCTGAGCCTGGGGCTTGCCATTCCGGTGGCCCGTGCATTGGCGCGGCGCCGCTTCGTTGGCCGCACCCTGCTGATCAAGTTGTTTGGCCTCTCGCTGGTGCTGCCGGTCATCATCGCCATCTTCGGCATAGTAGCGGTACACGGCAAACAGGGGTGGCTACCGCAACTGCTACGGTCACTCGGGCTGGATCCCGGCAACTACCTCTACGGCCTGTTCGGCATCCTGCTGGCCCACGTCTTCTTCAACATGCCGCTGGCGGCCCGCCTGATGCTGCAGAGCATAGAGAGCATTCCCGAATCAAGCTGGCGCCTCGCCAGCCAGCTCGGCATGCGCTCATCCCATATCTTCCGGCTGCTGGAGTGGCCGCTCATTCGCGGTATATTGCCGGGGCTTGCCAGCCTCATCTTCATGCTCTGCTTCACCAGCTTCACCACGGTGCTGGCGCTGGGGGGCGGGCCGAAGTCCACCACGCTGGAGGTGGCCGTCTATCAGGCGCTGCGCTTTGACTTCGATCTCGCCACCGCAGGCGGACTGGCGCTGGTGCAGCTGATCCTGACCGCCGCCCTGCTCGCCCTGCAACACAAGCTGCAGAGCACCCCGGCCAGCAGGGTGACCCCCCGTCGCCCCTGCCTGCGGCCGGATCGCCATCAGCCGGGCACGGCCGTGGTGGATCTCTTCTCGCTCTGCATCGGGCTCGCCATCTTTCTGCCGCCCCTGCTGGCCATCGTGGTGGCAGGCCTCCATCCCGGCCTGCTGACTGCGCTAACCTCAAGCAAGTTGTGGCTGGCGAGCGGTCAGTCGCTGCTGATTGCACTGGCGGCAGGCACCCTGGCGACCCTGCTCGGCAGCGGCCTGCTACTCACCAGCCGTCACCTCAAGGTGCGCACCCGCCAGCGGCGGGCTGCCGCCCTGTGGGAGGCCAGCGGTTCGGTGATCCTGATGATCCCGGCCGTGGTGCTCTCTACCGGTCTCTTTATCCTGTTTATGCCCTTTGCCGATGTATTTGCACTCGGCCCATGGCTGGTAGTACTGGTCAACGCCCTGATGGCGCTGCCCTATGTGATGCGCACCCTCTCAGCCCCCATGCAGTTGGTGGTACGCCAATACGACCGGCTGGCGGACAGCCTGGGGGTACGCGGCCTGCATCGCCTGCGACTGGTGGAGTGGCCGCTGCTGCGCCGCCCGCTGGCACTGGCGATGGCGCTGTCGATGATCCTCTCGCTGGGGGATCTCGGCGCTATCGCCATGTTTGGCAGTCAGGAGCTCACCACCCTGCCCTGGCTGCTCTATCAACAGCTCGGCAGCTATCGCCTGACCGAGGCAGCCGCCACTGCCCTGCTGCTGCTGACACTCTGTTTCTCCCTGTTCTGGCTGGTGGAACGGGGGCTTGGAGGAAAACATGCTGAACATTGATACGCTGGTGACCAGCTACCCAGACTGGCGCGTCAGCTTCAGCGCGACCCTGCCCAAAGGGGAGATCACCGCACTGATTGGCCCAAGCGGCGCGGGCAAGTCGACCCTGCTCGGGATGATCGCCGGTTTCGTGCCGGTGGAATCGGGCCGCCTCAGTTTCGATGGCGAAGATCTGCTGCCGCTGGGCCCAGCCGAGCGACCGGTCACCACCCTTTTTCAGGATCACAACCTCTTCCTCCACCTGTCGGTTTTTGACAATATCGCTATCGGCCTGCACCCGGGTCTGCGCCTGAGTGCCGCCCAGCGGGCACAGGTGATCGATGCAGCCGGGCGGGTTGGTCTTGGCGAGATGCTCAACCGCCAGCCTGAACAGCTCTCCGGCGGCCAGCAACAGCGAGTCGGGCTGGCTCGCGCGTTGGTGCGAGGCAAACCATTGTTGCTGCTGGATGAACCCTTCTCGGCCCTCGATCCCGCCCTGCGCCGGGAGATGCTGGCCGAAGTGGCCCGCCTCGCCTGCGAGCAGGGCATTACCGTGCTGATGGTCTCCCACAATCCGGAAGATGCCCAGCTCATCGCCGATCAGGTGCTGTTTGTCGACGAGGGGCGCATCGCCCTGCAAGGCAAACCGGACATCCTGCAACACAGCGATCATCCCGGGCTACTGCGCTATCTGGGTCGTACGCAGGGCTCATGACCGGCGACGGGATCAAAAAAGGGGAAGCCGCTTGGCTTCCCCTTTTTCATATGAAGATGGTCAGTTAAATCAGAGATTTTCCTCGGCGAACGAGGCCAGTCGGCTGCGCACCACGCCATTGAGGAAGATGTTGGCACTGCCGTCGAAATCCTTGAAACGCTCGACGATGTAGGTGAGACCCGAGGTCACCGGGCTCAAGTAGTTAGAGTCGATCTGGGCCAGGTTACCGGAGCAGACGATCTTGGTGCCCTCGCCGCAGCGGGTGATGATGGTCTTGATCTGGGAAGCGGTCAGGTTCTGGCACTCATCCAGCAGCACGAAGGTGTTCTGGATGCTGCGCCCGCGCATGAAGTTGACCGATTTGAACTGGATATTGGCCTTCTCCATGATGTAGCTGAGCGAGCCGCTCATGTTCTCGTCCTGCTTGTGCAGCACCTCCAGTGTATCGGTCACCGCCGCCAACCAGGGCATCATCTTCTCCTCTTCGGTGCCGGGCAGGAAGCCGATGCTCTCGGCAATTTCCGGGGTATTCCGGGTGACGATCACCTTCTCGTAAATGCCCTTCTCAATCACCAGCTCCAGCGCCGCCGCCATCGCCAGCAGGGTCTTGCCGCAACCGGCCGGGCCGGTCAGGATCACCAGATCGATGTGCGGATCGAGCAGGGCATCCAGCGCCATCCCCTGATAGACGTTCTTGGGATGGACACCCCACGCCTTGCGGGACATCAGCCGCTCGCGCCCCAGATCCTTGATGCGGATCTTGTTGCCATCCTGGCTGAGTACCCGGGCGGCGAAGAAGTTCTCTTCATCCACCAGATACTGGTTTACGTGAACCCCTTCCAGCAGATTGGCATCGATCACATGGATGGTGTCGCGGCCATGGGTCTCGCTCTCGCACTCGCCAACCCGCTCCCAGAAGCTGCCGGGCACCACCTGAAAGCCTTTGGCAAGCAGGCGGATATCATCGATCAGCTGATCGCTGCGGTAATCTTCAACATGAGCAAGTCCGGCCCCTTTGGCCTTGAGGCGCATGTTGATGTCTTTGGTGACCAGCACCACCTGACGCTTCAACTCATGCTTTTGCAGATAGAGAGCCGCATTGATGATGCGGTTGTCGGCCTCCTTGTCGGTAAAGACCTCGGCATCCTGCGGCAGATGGTGATCGCTGAAGATGCAGATATTACCGCTCGCTTCGCCAGCCAGCGGAACGCCCTGGGTGATCTGATCCGGGGTTGCATCGCGGAACACATCTTCCAGCGCACGAATGGCCACCCGCGCGTCGCGGCTGACATCCTTGTTGCGATCCTTGATGTTATCGAGCTCTTCCAGCACCGTCATGGGGATGAGCACGTCGTGCTCTTTGAAGGAGTAGATAGCGAGGGGTTCGTGAAGCAGAACGTTGGTATCCAGGATAAACAGCTTTCGGTCCGTATTGTCCATAAGCATCCTCCTTGGCACTGAAGGTGCCACGTGTGTGAATCTCAGATGTCATTGAAACCACACGGCCGTGACAGTTTTATTACCCTCAACGCTACGCCCGATTTTACTATCACGCAACAAATCACTGGGCCGCCTGATTTGATTGCGCATAAAAACAGCAATGAAACGACCGGCGCTGTGGCCGGTCTTTTCTCTATCGTTCAGCTACTCAGGAATGCCTGTTAACCGCACTTGGAGTCGCCGCAGTTGAGGCAGGTCATGCAGCCATCCTTCAGCACCAGCGCCTTGGTGTGGCACTTGTAGCAGAGCGCGGCATTGGCCGGAAAACCACTGTTCGCCTGCTGCTCTTCGGCGTCCTGAGCCGCCTTCAGCTCGGCCTGCTTCTCGGCCAGAAACGCCTGCTGATGCTCGTCCAGTCCGGTTGCCTTGAGCATGCCGATCTCGGTGAGATGGCTCTCGATCACGTTGCCAATTTCGGCGATCAGCGATGGAACGTACTTGCCCTTGTTCCAGTATCCACCCTTGGGATCAAACACCGAGCGCAGCTCCTCCACCAGGAAGGTGACATCCCCACCTTTGCGGAATACCGCCGAGATGATGCGGGTCAGCGCCACGATCCACTGGTAGTGCTCCAGGCTCTTGGAGTTGATGAAGATCTCGAACGGACGGCGGGTTTCATGAACCGTGCCCTCGTTGAGAATGATGTCGTTGATGGTGATAAACAACGAGTGCTCGGAGACATGCTCCGGCGTCTTCAGCTTGTAGGTGGTGCCCATCAGTCGCTCCGGGCGCAGCACGGTTTCGTGCATGTGCACCACGTCATCCTGCGCAGAGAGATCTTCTTGCGGCTCATCCTTGGTACGCACCTTGTAGGCGACGATTTTCTTGTCGATCTTCTTGACCATAATGTCGTTCTCAGAATTTACCGTAATAGCCTTCTTTCAAGGCGTCGTAGAGGTTGGCGGCAGTGTGCAGCTCGCCATCGTATTCAATCTCTTCGTTCCCCTTGACGGAGATGACGGAGCCATCCTCCAGAGTGAACTCATAGAGGGTGTTCTCCAGATCCTTCTCCTTCACCAGCACGCCCTGGAAGGCCTCGGGATTGAAGCGGAAGGTGGTGCAGCCCTTGAGGCCGGAGTCCGAGGCATACATGTAGATGCCCTTGAACTGCTCGAACGGGAAATCGGTCGGCACGTTTGCGGTCTTGGAGATGGAGGAGTCGATCCAGCGCTGGGCCGCCGCCTGAATGTCCACGTGCTGGGCCGGGCTGATGTCGTCGGCAGTAATGAAATAGTCCGGCAGACGGCTCGCCTCCTCTTCGCTGTAAGGCATAGCAGCCGGGTTCACCAGCTCGCGATAGGCCAGCAGCTCGAAGGAGTAGACATCCACGCTCTCCTTGCTCTTCTTGCCCGGCTTGATGACGTTGCGGCTGTAGTGGTGGGCAAAGCTCGGTTCGATGCCGTTGCTGGCGTTGTTGGCCAGTGACAGCGAAATGGTGCCGGTGGGTGCAATGCTGCTGTGGTGGGTGAAACGCCCGCCCACTTCCGCCAGCTCGGCGACCAGCGCAGGATCCACCTCGGCAACCTGCTGCATATAGCGGCTATAGCGCGCGTGCAGCACCTTGCCCTTCACCTTGTCACCCACCTTGATGCCATCAGCTGCCATTTCCGGGCGCAGACGCAGCATCTTGCCGGTCACTTCGAACTCCTGCTCCATGATGGGCGCCGGGCCCTTCTCCTTGGCCAGACGCAGGGACTCATGCCAGCCGGTCATCGCCAGCTCCTGAGATACCTGCTCGGTAAAGGCCACGGATGCAGCGGAGCCGTACTTGATCTGCAGCATGGTAAGGGTCGAACCAAGCCCCAGGAAACCCATGCCGTGACGGCGCTTGGCTGTGATCTCCTCGCGCTGCTTGGCCAGTGGCAGCTGGTTGATCTCCACCACGTTGTCGAGCATGCGGGTAAAGATGGCCACAACCTTGCGAAACGCCTGCCAATCAAACGCCGCGTTTTCAGTAAAAGGATCGCGCACAAACTTGGTCAGATTGACCGATCCAAGCAGACAGGCACCGTAAGGCGGCAACGGCTGCTCGCCACAGGGGTTGGTCGCGCGGATCTCTTCACAGAACCAGTTGTTGTTCATCTGGTTGACCTTATCGATCAGGATGAAACCGGGCTCTGCATAGTCATAGGTGGAGGTCATGATGACATTCCACAGCTTGCGGGCTGGCATGGTCTTGTAGACCTTGCAGGCGACCTGCCCCAACTCGTTGAATACAACCCCTTCCTTGTTGGGCCAGTCGGCCCAGAGCACCTGAGCGGGATCGTCCAGCGCAATGCCATCCTGCTCCACCTCTTTGGCGGTGTAGGGGAAGATCAGCGACCAGGGCGCATCCTCTTTCACCGCCTTGACGAAATCTTCGGTGATCAACAGGGAGAGGTTGAACTGACGCAGGCGGCCATCTTCACGCTTGGCCTGAATAAACTCGATCACATCGGGATGGCGGATATCCATAGTGCCCATCTGGGCGCCGCGACGACCACCGGCTGACGAGACGGTGAAACACATCTTGTCGTAGATATCCATGAAGGAGAGCGGGCCGGAGGTGTAGGCACCGGCACCGGAGACAAAGGCACCGCGCGGGCGCAGGGTCGAGAAGTCATAGCCGATGCCGCAACCGGCTTTCAGGGTCAGGCCGGCCTCATGCACCTTGCCGAGGATATCGTCCATCGAATCTTCAATAGTGCCGGAGACAGTGCAGTTGATGGTTGAAGTAGCTGGCTTGTGCTCAAAAGCCCCTGCGTTGGAGGTGATGCGGCCAGCCGGAATGGCACCATTGCGCAGCGCCCACAAGAACGGCTCATACCAGGCCTCCGGTTCCAGCTCCTGCTCGGCCAACGCACGAGCTACCCGCTGGTAAGTCTCGTCGATAGAGCTGTCGATGGGAGTGCCATCCTTGCTCTTGAGGCGATACTTGCTGTCCCAGATCTCGAGGGACGTTTCCTGCATGGGGATAAGGCGGGAGCCAAGCTCACTCTCCAGCACCGGGTTCGATTTAGCCATTTTCAATCAACCTTATGTGAATGCATCAACATCATGACAACAGCACAGGACACAACCAATAGTGTCATCTAAAATAAATGGCACAACATATAGTACATCTGATGCCATGAGGGCGCCGATTCTAACCTAAAAAAATGCCCCGGCCAGCAGATTTCTGGACCGGGGCACTTAACTGATTAATTTGCTGAGAGATTTAACACTCAGAGATAGATCAGGGCTTCTTGACGTAAACAGTCGGCGCTTCACCCGCCATATTCAGATAGAACTCGTAGACGCCATCGGCATCCGGTGAGAACTTCATGTCCTCATACTTGGAGCAGGGGTTGACAGGCACCGCCTCACCACCCAATACGGCAACACCATCGCTCGTGCGTATTCCCACGCATGGCGATCGCTCAATAACATTCATGCCGATCACTCAATAACATCCATGCCGATCGCCCAAT
>NZ_JAPCJA010000066.1:0-21005 GCF_027707745.1 Aeromonas sp. QDB23 | reverse complement strand
TCCTGCATGGAGACGCGATTAGATCACAGACGATCTGCCTGTTCAAATTTCATTAACAAAGTGCGATCCCGCCCTGATAAAAACCTCGGTCGCCAATATGACTCACGGCCTTGTCAGACACCACCTCACAACCAACAGCCCCATCACTGTCACAGGAGACATAGATCTTGCGACCCAGCTTGCTTTTTGAGGTAAAACTGGCTGGGCCGCAACGATTAACAGTACCTTCAGCAACATCTGTGACTTCGATATTGGCGATCTCTTGCTCGCCAACATAGATACCGGAATGTTCTGCACCTAACCAAAGATCGCAATAGAGCACGCTACCTGGTTTCGGGGTTACCTGATCACGAAAATTGCTGTCAATAAAGTATTTTATGCCCTTTATCCCAAGCGGTATTGCAGCCACAACACCGCTGATGCCTCGCCATAATGAGCTGGCTATTCCAGCTAATAGACCGAACATAGCGCCCCTTATACCCAGAGATTAGCATTCATCTGCTGCAGTAACAGATCGATTTTGCCTGACGCGGGTGCCTGCTCGCCTATCGGATTGTTAGCAGCCTTCAATCCAACTGATTGCAATGTTGGGCGATTGGCCTGCTCATCCCATATCCATACATTATCAAAATCCCATCCAAGACGTTTTTCAAAATACGTTTTATTAAAAAATTTAAATGGTATCTTTTTACCATCTTTACTATCGGCGTCGTCAACACGATTATATATGCTAGTCTGTTCAATAGATACATTGCTTTTTAATTCTATTTTTTTAGTATCGCCCTTTGAAAATCCATAAATTTTGCCACCCTGCAAATGCTCTATTTTACCTAGAGCGCAAAAGGATATTTTGCTAGTTGTGCATGCATTTGAAAAACCAACATCATAATTACTATTATAATTGCTATTCATAATCCTAAAAAGAGGATGAATCGAAATGTCAACTTCCCCTTCAATAAAAGATCTTGATATAGAGCTATCTAGTATTTTGTTTGCCATATAAGCTATACAGCTTATAGGTTTAGGCTCACAATAGTCAAATATAAATTCACAATCTTCTATATTACTATTTTTAACCATCTCACCAAGTTTTGGATAATCATCACCGAGTGATGGCGCTAAAATTTTGCACCGTAAAACGTCACACTCTATCAATTCGATAGTAACAAGACTACCCGTCACAATGCAATCCAAAAACCGGCCCCTTAAAGCACAGCCAAAAATCATGTGCTGATCTGTTTCACATCCTTGTATCGTAGAATCATGTACTTTTTTAGCTAGGGAGCATCCACTCAGTTTAAGATATTTTACTGTTGAGCCATCTATAATTTTTTCAAAAAAAACCTCATTTTCATTCTGACCTTTCAGCATATATCCATGCCCGTCATAATGCCCTTTAAATTCGACCGTGAACCATGCATTAGAAATATAAATATTAGCATTTTGTTTAAAATAATAACCTTGTTTTCCGACCTCTGGCGTGGTGAGCATAAACAATTCTTCAGCAGTGCTGATGATGATGGGATCTTTTTCAGTTCCTGCACCTGACAGACCTGAAATAATGTTTTTACTATTTCTATGGTTAGTGTTATCAGCACTAAAATAAACAATCTCATTAAGAGGATAAGAGTGACTGGCTTTACTTAAAGTTTTATTAATGACTGTGTTTATTTTTCCTATGTTATCTAAGTGATTCCACAGGCAATAGCGTAATAGTATTAAATCTGATAGATCAACCTCGTCTCTATCATTGGTCAATGCAGATACCTTCAGTAGGTGAACAATCTTTACCAAACGCCGATCAGATAATTCCTCCCTACGATCTTCTTTAAACAACTCGTTATGTTTTTTCCAAATATCCAAAATAGTTTTCTGAATCAACTCAGGGATTTTTACACTCGTAACTTGTTTATCAAATTCTGCTAGCTCACCTAATCTCAATGGGGTCAAGTGTTCTAGGTGCTCACTATTTCCTAGGGTAAATAGCTTATGCAAATTATCTTCGCTCACATAATCAACGAAGCTACGCAGCAAGAAGCGGTCATAAAGTGCCCCCAGTTCCTCCTGACCGGTCGGCAGTTCATTGGACGCCGCGATCAGGCTGCGTAGCGGCACCTTCTGCACTTATGCGCCATTGTGATAGATACGTTCGTTAAGAATGGTCAGCAGAGCATTGAGAATGGAGGAACTGGCCTTAAATATCTCATCGAGAAAAGCAACCTGCACCGATGGCAGATACCCAGACGTATTGCGCTCAAAACGATCCTCTTTCAGCTTGGAGATGGAGAGAGGGCCAAAGATCTCTTCGGGTGTTGAAAATTTGGTCAGCAGATATTCAAAATGACTGGCCCCCTCTTTGTCATCATCCTTAAGCACCTTGGCGACCTGACGAGAAATAAGACTCTTGGCCGTTCCTGGTGGACCCACCAGCAGGATGTTTTCTCCCGCCAGCAACGAGAGCAGTGCCAGTTTCATCGCCTCGTCGCGTTCCACCAATCCTTCATTAAGCTGTGCCAACAAAGTTGCCAGTTTTTGTTTGATCTCGAACATCTGCCGTTTCATCCCCCATTCAGTCACGCGTTAACCACACCGCACAATAGATTCAAATTAAACCTACCAGCGCAATCTATCATGAACATCGCCAATGAGCAGGACCTCCAGCATTGTTATGTGCTCGGTATCAAATGGAAAAGCATATTTTTCAGTTAGATACTGTGCCGACTATGCTGATTCAGCGAACAACTGATTCATGATTGGTAAAAACAAGAAGGGAGCCATGATGGCTCCCTTCTTGTTTATCCATACCTCACCTAAGCATCAGGGCGTCAGCTCCCCGCGCAAAGATTGCTGCATCAGCTCGCGAATGCGGTGGGATGGCAAGTCCTGACTCAGCAGGAAATGGAGCTTGGTGAGCGCCGCCTCGGCTGTCATGTCAAAGCCCGAGATAACCCCGGCCCGCGACAGGGCGTTGCCGGTAGCATAACCGCCCATGTTGACCTTGCCGTGCAGGCACTGGCTCAGGTTGACGATGATGACGCCACGAGCCGAAGCCTCGGAGAGCAGCGCCAGCATGGCCGGGTTCTGCGGCGCATTGCCCACCCCGAACGACAGCAAGATCAGCGCCTTCACCGGCTGTTGCAGGATATTGGCGATCACCTCGCTGGAGATCCCCGGATAGAGGGTTACCACGCCGATCGGCTGGGGGGTGATGTCGTGCAACACCAGCGGCCGCTCGGAGGGCTCGCCCAGCTCACCCGCTTCCAGCGAGATGGCAATCCCGGCGTTGAGCAGCGGCGGATAGTTGGGGGAGTCGAAGGCGTGGAAACCGTCGGCATGCACCTTCTTGCTGCGGTTGCCGCGATAGAGCTGGTTGTTGAAGAACAGCGTCACCTCGTGGATCGGGTAGTTGGCCGCGATATAGAGGGCGTTGAGCAGGTTCTGCTGACCGTCGGAGCGCAGCTCGGCGAGCGGGATCTGGGAGCCGGTGATGATGACCGGCTTGTGCAGATCTTCCAGCATGAAGGAGAGCGCCGAAGCGGTGAACGACATGGTGTCGGTGCCGTGCAGGATGACGAAACCGTCGTACTTTTCATAGTTGTCGCGAATGTCTTCGGCGATGCGCTGCCAATCCGCCGGGGTCATGTCGGAGGAGTCGATGAGGGGCGCATATTCGTGGATATGGTAATCCGGCATCTCGGGGCGGTGGAACTCGGGCATCCGCGCCAGACAGTCTTCCATAAAGCCCGCCATCGGCACGTAGCCGTGATCGGAACGCTGCATCCCAATGGTGCCGCCTGTGTAGGCAATGTAGATAGACTTCTTCACACCCTCTCCTCTTGATGAAGTGAACACCGCCGGAACATGAGCCATGTCGGGGTGAACCACAATGTCAACGCCCGCCAGCTCCTCTGCGCGCAGCGGAAACCGGCGAATTATAGAGACTGGCGCCCCAAATGACAGCCGTTCCATGCACTGTTTTCGGCATTTTTGCCCACTACCCCCATAGTGTTAAATGTCACAATAAACAACTAAAACGAGCATTAATACGACAAAGATGGAATTAAACGATGCTTTTTGCTACAATCCGCCGGATTTTACTAAAATCTCATCTGGATGCCTGAGCATTTCAGGCCCGCACAAGTCCCATCTTTCCTGGGGCGGGGAGATGTTTCCCCTTCTTTGTTGGCGCATGAGCCACACTGTTTTCATCCCGGCTGAATCTGTAAGTCTTTTGCTATGAAAGACACAGCCAATCAACATGGGAGTACTGAATGTTACAACTTGATTCCTACGCAACGTTGGTCGCTGCCACTCTGGTATTGCTGCTTGGCCGGGTGCTGGTCACCCGGGTCGGGCTGCTGCGAACCTTCAACATCCCCAAACCGGTAGCCGGCGGCCTGGTGGTCGCGCTGGTACTGCTATTGCTGCGCTCCACCCTGCAGATGGAGCTGCAATTTGATACCAGCCTGCAAACTCCGCTGATGCTGGCCTTCTTCGCCTCCATCGGTCTCTCCGCCGATCTCGCCAGCCTGAAACGCGGCGGCAAGGCGGTGGTTACCTTCCTGATGGTGGTCACCGGCCTGCTGCTGGTGCAGAACAGTCTGGGTGTCGGTCTGGCGACCCTGCTCGGTCTGGATCCCCACATGGGGCTGCTGGCAGGCTCCATCACCCTCTCCGGCGGCCACGGCACCGGTGCGGCCTGGAGTGCCACCTTCTCCGAGAAGTACGGCGTGCAATCCGCCGCCGAACTCGCCATCGCCTGTGCCACCTTCGGTCTGGTACTGGGCGGTCTGATCGGCGGCCCGGTCGCTCGCTATCTGGTGAAGAAAGTGCAGGTGCCCGGTGAAGAGCACAACCAGGATGAGGCCCCCAAGGGCTTCGAAATGCCCGATATGGAGCGCCCCCTCACTACCTTCAGCCTGATTGAGACGCTGGCACTGATCGCCATCAGCCTCAAGGGTGGCGAGCTGCTCTCGGCCTCTCTCAAAGGGGGCGCCTTCGAGCTGCCGATCTTTGTCTGCGTGCTGTTTGTCGGCGTGCTGCTGCGCAACGTCCTGACCCTGCTGAACTGGCATGAGGTGAGCGACCGCGAGGTCTCCCTGCTCGGCAACGTCAGCCTGTCGCTGTTCCTCGCCATGGCGCTGATGAGCCTGAAATTGTGGGATCTGGCCAGTCTGGCCCTGCCCATCTTCATCCTGCTGGCCGCCCAGACCGTGGCGATGGCGCTCTACGCCATCTTCGTCACCTTCCGGGTGATGGGCAGCAATTACGATGCGGCCGTGCTGGCGGCAGGCCACTGCGGCTTTGGCCTCGGGGCCACCCCGACGGCGATTGCCAACATGCAGGCCATCACCCAGCGCTTTGGCCCCTCCCACCTGGCGTTTCTGGTAGTGCCCATGGTGGGCGCCTTCTTCATCGACATCATCAACGCCATGGTGATCAAGCTGTTTATGGCGATGCCGTTCCTGTAATTCCCTTTCCGTCAGACGTATATGATCAGAGCCCACCTTTCGGTGGGCTCTTTGCTTACTCTCTACTCGCCAGCTGACGCAGGCAGAGCCGGGGATCGTATCCGGCACCAAGGTGACCAGCGAGCAACCCAGACAACCCGGAATCCCCAAGCCCCGCATCCCCCGAACAACAAAAAACCCCGCACTCGAAAGAGGGCGGGGCTTGTTAATGTCAGCCCGAACAGGTCGGAACGTGCGCCTTACAGGATAAAGGTCGACACCTGCTGGTTCAGGTCAGTGGCACGCCCTTTGAGGCTCTGGGCCTGATCCAGATCGCGCATGGCGGCGGCGGTGATCTCGTCACTCACATCCTTGATGGCAGTGGTGTTCTGGGTGATCTCGCCGGTCACCTGGGTCTGCTCCTCGGCTGCCGTGGCGATCTGGCCCGCCATGTCGGAGATGAGGGAGATGGCGCTGGTGATCTCTTCCAGCGCGCGCACGGCCTGATCCGCATCCTGCACGCTGTTGTCCGCCAGACCCTGACTGGTCTGCATCAGGCTCACCGCTCGGGCGGTGGTCTGCTGCAGGGTCTCGATGGTGGACTGGATCTGCTGGGTGGAGTCCTGGGTACGGCGCGACAGCACCCGCACCTCGTCAGCGACCACCGCAAAACCTCGGCCCTGCTCACCGGCGCGAGCCGCTTCGATGGCCGCGTTCAGCGCCAGCAGGTTGGTCTGCTCGGCAATGCCCTGAATGGTGGAGAGGATGCTGGTGATGGCCTGCGCGTGGCGGCTCAGCTCGCCGATCACCTCGGTCGCCTGCCCCACCTCTTCGGCCAGACCATTGATGGACTGGCGAGTCTTGTTGACCAGCATCTTGCCCTGCTCACTGCTCTGGGCAGATTGCTGGGCAGCGGCGGCGGTATTCTCGGCGTTGCCGGCGATCTCCATGGTGGCGCTCGCCATCTCGGTGACCGCCGTGGCGACCATGGTCACCTCCTGCTGCTGACGCTGCAGCTCGTCCACCGCGGCCTGGTTGGTCACCAGACTGCGCTCGGCATCGGCGTTCAGCTCGTTGGCCAGCTTGCGGATATTGCCGATCAGCTGGTGCTGACTGCCGACGAAACGGTTGAAGCTGTTGGCCAGTTGGCCCACTTCGTCGTTGGCGTCGATTTTGATGCGCTGGGTCAGATCGCCGTTACCGTCGGCAATGCGGGCCAATGCCTGGGATACCTTGGTGAGCGGGCCAAGCAGCATGCTGACCAGCCAGGAGATGGCGAGGATACTGCCCACCAGCACCAGCAGCGCCATGCCCAGCTGGGTCATCAGCAGGGAGGAGAGCGGCGCTTCCAGAGCGGCCTTGTCCAGCACCAGCACCAGTTCCCAGTCGGTATCTGGGATATCGACTGCCCACAGCAGCTTGTCGCGACCTTCGTTGTCAAAATAAGCCGGTACCAGCTCCTTGCTCGACTTGCTCTGCTCGATCAGCGCGTTGGTCAGATCATTGTCGATCTCGCTGGCCGGTTTCATCGCCTTGGCGGCATCCTTGTAGGCGATGATGGTGCCATCCTTGTGCATCATGATGGCGAAACCGTCGGCAGGCAGCTGCATCTTGGTCACGTCTTCCACCAGCGAGGCGATGGAGAGGTCACCCCCGATCACCCCGCCAGAAACCGGCTGGGCCAGGGTCACCACCATGATGTTGTAGGCCACGTCAAGATAGGGTTTGGTGACAATCAGGCCACCCTTGCTCATCGCCTCCTGATACTAGCCACGGGAGCGCGGGTCGTAGCCATCGCGGTTGATGGAGGGATCGGAGTCGTGCATCTTGCCGCTGCTCTCACCGAAATAGGTGAGCTGGAAACGGCCGGAGACTTGTGCCTGTTGCAAGGCATTGAGAGGTTCGGAGCTCGCCTTGTTGCCGAGCGCCTGGATCACGTCGCGACGGGCCGAGAGCCAGTCACTGACGCTGGCAGCCTGCTGGGTGCCCAGCCGCTGCAGCTGCTCCTGGCTGCCTTGCAGCAACAGATTCTTCTGGCTGCTATAGCTCTGCCAGGAGAGCAACGAAATCACCAACGAAAGGGCGATCACCACTGACAACAGTATCTTCTGCTTGAGTGACAGGTTTTTCATCATGTGTTCTTCTTATTGAGGTGAGGAGCGGGTTTTTCCCTAACAGTGCACAACACTACGTAGTCATTAGCGGCCGGAACGGCCAAAACTGAACCTGAAAATGGGTCTGCGGGCGATATTTTCTACCGAGGTGAGGAAAAGTGCACCAGAAATTGACTACATAGGGTGCGCAAACCAAGGCAACCCTGTTTATTCCTTCCACAATTGGCTAGAATATCCCGTTTTTAAGTCACATCGACCCTGAGAGTTTTCACGATGTTCGAAGTTAATCCCGTATTAAATAAACTTAAGGAGCTGTCTGAGCGGACCGAGCTTCTTAGGGGGTACCTTTGACTATGACGCCAAGAAAGAGCGTCTAGAAGAGGTCAACGCCGAGCTGGAACAGCCGGACGTATGGAATGAACCCGAGCGCGCACAGGCGCTGGGCAAAGAGCGCGTCACGCTGGAAAACGTGGTCGGCACCATCGACACCCTGACCCAGGGCGTGGATGACGTCGAGATGCTGGTGAGCCTGGCGGTGGAAGGGGAAGACGAAGAGACCTTCAACGAAGCCATTGCCGAATCCGAACAGCTGGAAGCCAAGCTGGTGGATCTCGAGTTCCGCCGCATGTTCTCCGGTCAGCATGACGGCTCCGACTGCTATATCGATATCCAGTCCGGCTCCGGTGGTACCGAAGCGCAGGATTGGGCCAACATGGTACTGCGCATGTACCTGCGCTGGGGCGATGCCCACGGCTACAAGCCAGAGCTGATTGAATGCTCCGACGGCGACGTGGCTGGCATCAAGTCTGCCACCGTCAAGTTCAGCGGCGAATATGCATTCGGCTGGCTGCGTACCGAAACCGGCGTACACCGTCTGGTGCGCAAGTCCCCGTTCGATTCCGGTGGCCGCCGTCACACCTCCTTCTGCTCCGTGTTTGTCTATCCCGAGATCGACGACGATATCGACATCGAGATCAACCCGGCGGATCTGCGTATCGACGTTTACCGCGCCTCCGGTGCCGGTGGTCAGCACGTTAACCGGACCGAATCTGCGGTGCGTATTACCCACGTACCGACCGGTGTCGTGGTACAGTGCCAGAACGACCGTTCCCAGCACAAAAACAAAGACCAGTGTATGAAGCAGCTGAAAGCCAAGCTCTACGAGCTGGAAATTCAGAAGCAGAACGCTGAGAAACAAGCCCTTGAAGAGACCAAGTCCGATATCGGTTGGGGCAGCCAGATCCGTTCCTATGTGCTGGATGACTCCCGTATCAAGGATCTGCGCACCGGCGTCGAAACCCGTAATACCCAATCGGTGCTCGACGGTGACTTGGACAAGTTTATCGAAGCCAGCCTGAAATCAGGTCTGTAAACAAGCAGGAATCACCATGTCTGAACAAACCATCACTCCGGAAGTCGATCATTCACTCGAACTCAACAACGAGATGACTGAGCGTCGTTCCAAGCTGGCCGCCCTGCGCGCCCAGGGTAATCCTTTCCCGAACGACTTCCGTCGCGACAGCCTCTCTGGCGATCTGCACGCAGAGTTTGACGACAAGAGCGCCGAGGAGCTGACGAGCCTGGGTAAACGGGTGAAGATTGCCGGTCGCATCATGACCCGCCGGATCATGGGCAAGGCTTCTTTCGCCACCCTGCAGGACATGGCCGGCAAGATCCAGGTCTACGTCACCCGTGACGACCTGCCGGAAGGTTTCTACAACGAGCAGTTCAAGAAGTGGGATCTGGGCGACATCGTGGGTGTCGAAGGTACCCTGTTCAAGACCCAGACCGGTGAGCTCTCCGTTCACGTTTCCGATATCCGCCTGCTGACCAAGGCACTGCGTCCGCTGCCCGAGAAGCACAAAGGCCTGACCGATCAGGAAGCTCGCTGCCGCCAGCGTTACCTGGATCTGATCGCCAACGAAGAGTCCCGCAAGACCTTCATGATCCGCACCCAGGTGGTTGCCGGTATCCGCAAGTTCTTCAACGAGAAGCGCTTCATGGAAGTGGAAACCCCGATGATGCAAGTCATCCCGGGTGGTGCCTCCGCGCGTCCGTTCGTCACTCACCACAATGCGCTGGACATCGACATGTACCTGCGTATCGCACCGGAGCTCTACCTGAAGCGTCTGGTGGTCGGTGGCTTCGAGCGTGTCTACGAGATCAACCGCAACTTCCGTAACGAAGGTATCTCGGTGCGTCACAACCCCGAGTTCACCATGATCGAGTTCTACATGGCCTATGCCGACTACATCGATCTGATGGACCTGACCGAAGAGCTGCTGCGCACCCTGGCGCAGGACATTCTGGGCGACACCAAGATCCGTTACGCCAAAGAGGGCGAAGAGGGCCTGACCATCGATTTCGGTCAGCCGTTCCAGCGCCTCACCATGGTCGAGTCCATCCTGAAGTTCAACCCGGATGTGACCCTGGACGATCTGGCTACCCTCGAGAGCGCCAAGGCCGTTGCCAAGCGTCTGCACATCGAGCTGATGAAGGGCTGGGAGCTGGGCCACGTGATCACCGCGATCTTCGAAGAGACCGTGGAGCACATGCTGCTGCAACCGACCTTCATCACCGAATACCCGGCCGCCGTTTCTCCGCTGGCTCGCCGCAACGACGTGAACCCGGACGTGACTGACCGCTTCGAATTCTTCATCGGTGGCCGCGAGCTGGCCAACGGCTTCTCCGAGCTGAACGATGCAGAAGACCAGGCCAAGCGCTTCCAGGATCAGGTTGATCAGAAAGCAGCTGGCGACGACGAAGCCATGTTCTACGACGCCGACTTCGTTACCGCGCTGGAACACGGCCTGCCGCCGACTGCCGGTCAGGGTATCGGTATCGACCGTCTGGTGATGCTGTTCACCAACAGCCACACCATCCGTGACGTCATTCTGTTCCCGGCTCTGCGTCCGCAGAAGTAAGGCCCACAGAAGTCAGCGGCATCCCTTGGGGCACTCCCGAGCGTGATACGCCAATAAAAACGCCCTGCCACTGCGGGGCGTTTTTCTATCTCCTTTACCGCAAAATCACTTTCAAAATTCAATAATGGAATAAAGAAGATATTTTTATTCTTTGTTGTTAGCCAACACGCCCTTTAATCTGGCCAAAAATCAGACCATGGAAGACGCGTGTGATGCAATTGAAGGATTCCCCATTCAACCTTTCCCCCCTCTCTGACGAACAGCAACGTCAGCTGAGTCAGGTACTCTCGACCCTCAATACCCAGCAACTGGCCTGGGTGAGCGGATATCTCTACGGCCTCTCCCAGACCGGTCACCAGAGCGTTGTCGCCAGCGCCGCCGTGGCTGCGCCCAGTGGCAGCCTGACCATTCTCTACGGCTCCCAGACCGGCAACGCCAAAGGTGTCGCCAGTGCCATCAAGGCGCAGGCCGAGGCCCGTGGCCTGCCCGTCACCCTCGCGTCGATGGCTGACTACAAACCCAAGCAGCTCAAGAAAGAGAGCCACCTGCTGGTAGTAGTGAGCACTTACGGGGAGGGTGAACCGCCGGAGAGCGCCGTCGATCTGTTCGAGCAGCTTAAAAAAGGCAAGATCGGCAAGCTGGACGGGCTCAAATTCGCGGTGCTGGGGCTGGGTGACAGCTCCTATGAATTCTTCTGCCAGACCGGCAAAGATTTTGACAACTTCCTCGCCACCGCTGGAGGCAAGCGGATTTATGAGCTCGCCAGCCTCGATGTGGATTATCAGGATGCAGCCAAGGCGTGGGGCGAACAGGCGCTCAACGCCATTGCCGCGACCCTCTCTACCGGTGCGGCCAGCAGCGTGACCAGCGCGGTGCAGCAGGCGGTTGGCCACAGCCAGTACAGCAAGGAGAACCCCTTCCCTGCCCGCCTGTCTGTCACTCAGAAGATCACCGGCCGGGATTCCACCAAGGATATCCGCCATATCGAGATCAGCCTCGAGTCCTCGGGACTCGCCTATCAGCCGGGGGATGCCCTCGGGATCTGGTTTGACAACGACGCAGCTCTGGTGGGCGAAGTGCTGGCCCTGACCAACCTCTCTGGCGATGAAGCCACAGCCCACGGCACCTTGCACGCCGCCCTGACCGGTCACTTCGAACTGACCCGGCTGCACGGCGGCTTTATCACAGGACTCGCTGATATATCAGACAACGCGGCGCTGAAAGATCTGGCCGGTGACAAGGCCCAGGTCAATGCACTGGTCGCCTCTGCCCAAGTGGTGGATGTACTGAAGCGCTTCCCGACCGCCCTCACCGCCGAGCAGCTGGTCGGGCTGCTGCGCCCCCTCACCCCCCGCCTCTACTCCATCGCCTCCGCCCAGAGCGAGGTGGAAGAAGAGGTGCACCTGACCGTCGGCGTGGTGCGCTACCCGCAAGAAGATGGCACAGTGCGAAGCGGCGGCGCCTCCTCCTATCTGGCGGACCGTCTGCCGGAAGATGCCGAGGTCCGGGTGTTCGTGGAGCACAACGACAACTTCCGCCTGCCCGCCAATCCCGACACCCCCGTCATCATGGTGGGCCCGGGTACCGGCATTGCCCCGTTCCGCGCCTTCCTGCAGGAGCGGGAAGCACAGGGGGCAGAGGGCAAGAACTGGCTCTTCTTCGGCAACCCCCACTTCACCCAGGACTTCCTCTATCAGGTGGAGTGGCAGCGTTATGTGAAATCGGGCCTGCTGTCCAAGATCTCCCTGGCCTTCAGCCGGGATCAGGCCAACAAGATTTATGTACAGGACCGTCTGCGCGAGGCAGGGCTTGAGCTCTACCAGTGGCTGGAAGCAGGCGCTCACTTCTATGTGTGTGGCGACGCCAACCACATGGCGAAGGATGTGCAGGAAGCCCTGCTGGAAGTGATTGCGGAACACGGCCACAAGAGCCGTGAGGAAGCAGAAGAGTATCTGAGCGAATTGCGTCGTGCCAAACGTTATCAAAGGGATGTCTATTGATGAGCAAACAACTTATTCCGGGACCGGTCGAAGGGCCGCTGGCTGACAACGAACGCCTCAAGCGCGAGAGCAACTTCCTGCGCGGCACCATCGCCGAAGATCTGCAGGACCCGCTCACCGGCGGCTTCAACGGCGACAATTTCCAGCTGATCCGCTTTCACGGCATGTATCAGCAGGATGACCGCGACATCCGCCCGGAGCGCGCCGCCCAGAAGCTGGAGCCCCTGCACAACGTCATGCTGCGCGCCCGCCTGCCCGGCGGCATCATCACCCCGGCCCAGTGGCAGGTGATCGACAAGTTCGCCGAAGAACACAGCATGTACGGCAGCATCCGCCTGACCACCCGCCAGACCTTCCAGTTCCACGGGGTGCTGAAGCGCGACATCAAGCTGATGCACCAGACCCTCAACAGCACAGGTATCGACTCCATCGCCACCGCGGGGGACGTGAACCGCAACGTGCTCTGCACCAGCAACCCGGTGGAGTCCGAGTTGCACCAGGAGGCCTACGAGTGGGCCAAGAAGATCTCCGAGCACCTGCTGCCCAAGACCCGCGCCTACGTGGAGATCTGGCTGGATGGCGAGAAGCTGGGGGGTGACGAGGAGCCGATCCTGGGCTCCAACTACCTGCCGCGCAAATTCAAGACAACCGTGGTCATCCCGCCCCACAACGATGTGGACATCCACGCCAACGATCTCAACTTCGTGGCCATTGCCGATCACGGCAAGCTGGTGGGCTTCAACGTGCTGGTGGGGGGCGGTCTCGCCATGACCCACGGCGACACCACCACCTACCCGCGCAAAGCGAGCGACTTTGGCTTCATTCCGCTCTCCCACGTGCTGGAGGTGGCGGCCGCCGTGGTCAGCACCCAGCGCGACTGGGGCAACCGGGTCAACCGCAAGAACGCCAAGACCAAGTACACCCTTGAACGGGTTGGCGTCGAGGCGTTCAAGGCCGAGGTGGAAAACCGCGCAGGTATCCCCTTCGCCGAGAGTCGCCCCTATGAGTTCACCAGCCGTGGCGATCGCTTCGGTTGGGTCGAGGGGATCGACGGCAAGCACCACCTCACCCTGTTTATCGAGAATGGCCGCCTGCTGGACTTCCCGAGCAAGCCGCTCAAAAGCGGCATGCTGGAGATCGCCAAAGTGCATCAGGGGGATTTTCGCCTGACCGCCAACCAGAACCTGATCATCGCAGGCGTCCCGGCTGGCGAGAAGGCCCGCATCGAAGCACTCGCGCGCCAGTACGGCCTGCTGGATGACGGCGTGAGCGAGCAGCGCAAGCAGTCCATGGCCTGCGTGGCCCTGCCCACCTGCCCGCTGGCGATGGCCGAGGCGGAGCGCATGTTGCCCGCCTTTGTCACCGACATCGAGGGGCTGCTGGCCAAACATGAGCTGGCGAATGATGCCATCGTCTTCCGGGTCACCGGCTGCCCCAACGGCTGCGGCCGCGCCATGCTGGCGGAAGTGGGTCTGGTGGGCAAGGCGCCCGGCCGCTACAACCTCCATTTGGGGGGCAACCTGGAGGGCACCCGCATTCCGCGCCTCTATCAGGAGAACATCACCGAGCCGCAGATTTTGGCCGAACTCGACGCGCTGATCGGCCGCTGGGCCACCGAGCGCAATCAGGGTGAGTGCTTCGGCGACTTCGTGATCCGGGTTGGGGTGATTGCCCCCGTTATCGACTCCGCGAGGGACTTCTATGCTGCTTAATCTGCCGCTTAATGTCACTGAAGATGGCCGCCTTGACCTGCAGGCACTGCTGACCCTCGGCCGTGAAGAGCAGGCCGAGGCGCTGGCGCCCCTCAACCGGGAGCTGGATACCATGAGCGCCCCCGAGCGGGTGCGCTGGGCTCTGGCCAATCTGCCGGGGGAGCATGTGCTCTCCTCGAGCTTCGGCATTCAGGCGGCGCTGATGCTCCATCTGGTAAGCCGCGAGCGGGCCGATGTGCCAGTGGTGCTGACCGATACCGGTTATCTCTTTCCCGAGACCTACCGCTTTATCGACGAGCTGACCGAGCGCCTCGCGCTCAGCCTGAAGATCTATCGGGCCGAACTCAGTCCGGCCTGGCAGGAGGCCCGATTTGGCCTCTTGTGGGAGCAGGGGGTGGAGGGGATCACCCGCTACAACCAGCTCAACAAGGTGGAGCCGATGGACCGCGCCTTGCGCGAGCTCGGCGCCCAGACCTGGTTCTCCGGTCTGCGCCGCGAGCAGGCGGGCAGCCGTGGCAAGCTGCCGGTGCTGGCCATCCAGCGCGGCCGCTTCAAGTTCCTGCCGGTGATCGACTGGAGCAACAAGGACGTATTCTACTACTTCAAGGAGTTCGACCTCCCCTACCACCCGCTGTGGGAGCAGGGTTACCTGTCGGTGGGCGATGTCCACACCACCACCAAATGGGAGCCGGGCATGAGCGAGGAGCAGACCCGCTTCTTTGGCCTCAAGCGCGAGTGTGGCCTGCACGAGGATAACGGCGAGCACGACGGCTCGGGTATCTGATCCCTCTTCAAGGTTCTGACCATAAAAAGCGCCCGACAACTACTGCCGGGCGTTTTGCTTGGGCTGATATGCAACCCTTCCAAGATGACAAATGGGCCAAGAGGCTTAACCCGCCGCGTTGGCCTGCTCGGCGGCAACCTGCGCCTGAGTCAGCCACTCATTGACCAGCGCCCCGTGCCCCTTGAGCCAGGCATCGGCATGGCGCTCGATATCCGCCGGTTTGTTCTGCCCCCTGTTCATCAACCCGTTCTGGACGTTGATGTCATTGAGCGGCAGCTTGACGATGGAAAAGAGCTTGGCCGCCGCCGGGTTGGCATCGGTGAAAGCCTTGTTGGCCACGATATGCATGGTATTGACCGGGAAGCCGTAGTTCTTGCCGTTCGGCAACCGGGTCTTGGCCGCATCAGGGGCGTCGGCGGGTACTTCCAGCCACACGACATCCTTGCCCGGCACCAGCTCGCTGCTGAGCCAGTAGGGGGTCCAGGTGTAATAGAGCACCGGCTTGCCACTCTGGAAGCGAGCACGGGTATCGGCGATCAGCGCCGCATAGTTGCCCTGCTTGTGGGTGACGGTGGGGGTCAGGCCGAACTCGTCCAGATGATGGTTGATCGCCTCTTCACAGCCCCAGCCAGGGTTACAGCCCACCAGATCGGCCTTGCCATCTCCATCGCCGTCAAACAGCGCGGCCAGCGCGGGATCCTTGAGCTGCCCGAGATTGGTGATGCCATATCGGGTCGCGGTCTGCTTGTCGATGAGATAGCCCTGCGCCGCACCGGCCACATAGGTGCCCTGACGGAAGAACACCTTATCTCCCCCCGCCTGTTCGTACTTGTTGTCCTGCAGCGGGATCCAGTTAAAGGCGAGGAAGGTGCCGTCCCCCTGTGCCACCGAGGCATAAGCCACGTTGTAATCCACCTCCTGAGCAGGCTGGACGTCGTAGCCAAGCCGCGCCATCAGCTTGCTGACCAGCAGGCTCTGGAACGCCTCTTCCGGCAGGGAGCTCTGCAAGGGTTGAACGCGGATCCCCTCCCCCGGCAACTCGGTACTGGCCATGGCCAGCGGGCTCAGCAGCGAGGAGCTCAACAACAGAGTGCTCAGCAGCAAGGCGTGACGGGTGTGCGTTGTGGTAATGAGGCTCATGCCTTTACTCCTTGGTAATCGATGGATTTGCTGCGGCCAGTGAGGCGCAGCAGCAAGGCGACGGGGCCACGCTGATACCAGCGGCCAACCCGGTTGCGATCCGGTTGGCCCATCGCCTGGGTCAGACGGTCGAGCACGATGGCCAGCAGCACGATGCCGAGGCCGCCAATGGAGGCGAGCCCCATATCGAGCCGACCGATGCCGCGCAGCACCATCTGACCCAAACCGCCGACCGCGATCATCGAGGCGATCACCACCATGGAGAGCGCCAGCATCAGGGTCTGGTTGACCCCGGCCATGATGGTGGGCATGGCGAGTGGCAGTTGTACCTTGAACAGCAGCTGGGAGGGGCTGGCGCCAAACGAATGGGCCGCTTCCACCAGATCCGCAGGCACCTGTCTTATCCCCAGCATGGTGAGGCGGATCATCGGCGGCAGGGCGAAGATCACGGTCACCACGACACCGGGCACGTTGCCGATACCGAACAACATGACGATGGGGATGAGGTAGACGAACGCCGGGGTGGTCTGCATCGCATCCAGCAGCGGCCGAGTCCAGGTAGACAACCGCTCGCTACGGGCCAGCAAAATGCCGACCGGCAAGCCAATCAGGATGCAGAAGAAGAGCGAGGTCAACACCAGCGACAGGGTCACCATGGCATCGGACCAGGCTCCGATCAGCCCGATCCCGACCAATGCGGCGAGGGTGCCAACCGCCATCCGGCCGTTGACCAGTTGCCAGGCAATCAGGGTCAACAGCCCGATCATCAGGGTGGATGGCACCGTCTGCAGCAGATGGGTCATGGCGTTCAGAGTCACCTCCACCGGTGCGCGGATCAGCTGAAACACCGGGCGCAGGTTCTCCACCAACCAGCCGATGCCCCCTTCGACCCAGCTGTCCAGCGGCACCAGCGCCTGCTGGAAGGGGTCCAGCCAGTCGACGGCTGCCTCGGTATCCACGGCAGCAATCTGGTTTTGCCAGTCGGCCGCTTCGGAGGCAGTACTGCCCCAGGGATCGGCGGCGGCTGTCGTGGTTACCGCCGCGCCCCAAGGATCGGCATCCACCTCGTCAGCCCTAAGAGAGGGGCTAGCCAGCAGCAAACATGCCAGCAAACCGATCAGTAACGCGTGAGGGTTGTTCAGCTTCATGCCGGGGTACTCCTGTCCAGGGTGTTGAGCAGATTGGCCTTGGAGATGAGCCCCAGATAGGTGCCATCCTCCTCGACCACGGGCACCTGACAGGGTGCGGCAGCCACCTGGCTGATCAGTTCATTGAGGGAGGTGTCGGCCAGAATGGGCTGGATATCCGCCAGCAACGCCTGCTCCAGACTCCCCTTGCCACGCACGGCCTCACTGAGTGACTCGACCGAGACGACGCCGATGAAGCGGCGGCTGCGATCCACCACGTAGCCAAACTCCCGCTCCAGCTCCTTGAGCTGACGCAGGGCGTTGCCCGGCCCGTCGGTGGTGTGTTTCTTGATAAGCGGCATCTGCTTGCGGCTGACGATATCGCGGGCGCTGAAGACATTGGCGAGATCCACGCCACGGAAGAAGGCACGCACATAGTCGTTGGCGGGCTGACTCAGGATCTCGTCGGGGGTACCGACCTGCACCACCTGACCATCCTGCATGATGGCGATGCGATCGCCGATACGCATCGCCTCGTCTAGATCGTGGGAGATAAACACGATGGTGCGCTGCTGGCTCGCCTGCAGCTTGAGCAGCTCGTCCTGCATCTCGGTGCGGATCAGCGGATCCAGCGCGGAGAAGGCCTCGTCCATCAGCAGGATGTCGGGATCGTTGGCGAGCGCCCGGGCCAGACCGACCCGCTGCTTCATGCCACCGGAGAGGGCATCGGGGAAGGCATCAATCCACTGACCCAATCCCACCTGATGGAGCGCCTGACGGGCACTCTGCTGGCGCTCGGCCAGCGGCACACCTGCCAGCTCCAGCCCGAAGGCGGTATTTTCCAGCACGCTCAGGTGCGGCATCAGGGCAAAGGATTGAAACACCATGCTGATCTTCTTGCGCCGCACCTGACGCAGCTCGCTATCCGAGATAGTGGCGATATCCTCGCCATCGATCAGCACCTGGCCGCGAGTCGGCTCGATCAGCCGGTTGAAGAGACGCACCAGCGTCGATTTTCCCGAGCCGGACAAGCCCATCACCACGAAGATCTCCCCCTCGTGAATAGCCAGATCGACCCCCTGCACACCCAGGGTCTGTCCGCTCTGTTGCAGGATGCTGGCACGGTCATGCCCTTTCGCCAGCAATTTGAATGCTTTTTCCGGCTGATCGCCGAAGATTTTATAGAGTGATTTGACTTCGAGTTTGACTGTCATACTGTCCTTTTTTCATGGTCGACATCTTGGTGATTAACCTGCCGAACGCGAACCAATTACTTTTTACACTAAGCAATCAACAACCAAAACAAAAGAACCAATAGAGTCCCATAAAACCAAAATCAAAATAAACCATTGATTTTAATAAGATATTTTTATCAATAAAAACCGAACAAAGTCTGGTTTTATCCATAATGATTTCCATATCAAACGAAGGTGCACTGGGAAAAATCATTCAAAAACAATCAAAAAAGAGCAAACAAAGGCAGATTAATGGCGGCAAAAGCATAGCTCGCCATCCAGATACTCAACAGCGACTAAATAATTACACATCTAACTATTTGTTGGTCGCAATGAGGACAGATTGGGGGACAAGAAAAGGGGCTAAGGAGGGTTAGAGCAGAGGCTGAAGATGCGTTCACACGCCGCGATGAGATCGCCGCAGCCACCTCTGGCTCATCGCCTGCTGGACACGATGCTTCTGGCAAATCACCCGTGCGAAAAAAGCCCCTTGTGCAACACAAGGGGCTTTTTAGTGGCACATGCCATGACTCAGCGGCGCTGCCAGGTCTCGAAGCGGTAGGGGTGCGGGTTCTTCTCATCGGCAGGGTGGCTCTCGCAGTCGATGCGCTGCCACTGGCCGTCATCAAACGCGGGGAAGCGGGTATCCCCCTCCACCACCAGATCGATTTGCGTCAGGTAGAGACGATCCGCACTCGGCAACATCTCGGCATAGAGATGACCGCCACCGATCACCATCAACTCCTCCACCGCGCTGCTCGCCAACAGGGCCAGCGCCGCCTCGACAGAACCCACCACCTCGATACCCTCGGCCTGATAGCCAGGGTTGCGGCTGATCACCAGATTGCGCCGTCCGGGCAGCGGTCGACCGATGGATTCGAAGGTCTTGCGCCCCATCAATACCGGTTTGCCGAGGGTCACCCGTTTGAAGTGGGCCAGGTCAGCAGGCAGATGCCAGGGCATCTGGTTGTCCTTGCCGATCACCCTGTCGTGGGCCATGGCGGCAATCATGGAAATCTTCATGGGGCCTCTCACCGTCTGTCAGATTATGGGGCGGTTACGGTACACGACCAGAGAGGGGATCGCCAAACCGAAACTGAGGGCGCCGACGATAAACAGCGCCTTGAGGCCGTTCTCCACCGCGCTCTGCAGCAGATCCATGGTCACACCGTTGATGTTGAGTTCCACCACCGCAATCATGGTCTTGAACGCATAGCTGCCCGGGATCATTGGGATGATGGAGGCAACGCTGAACACCGGACGCGGCGCCAGCAGACGGCGAGACCAGTAGACGCAGACAAAACCGACCGTGGTCGCCGCCGCCAGCGTCGCCCACTCGATGGGCATGCCGTAGTGAATGAGCAGGGTGCGCAGGCTGTGAGCCAGCGCCCCGCCCATGGCGCAATATTTCAGCATTCGTGGCGGCACGTTGAACAGCATGGCAAAGCCCACCGCCGGGATGGAGGACCAGAAGGCATCCTTGGCCAGTAACCAGAGCAGATCCGTCATACTTTCCACCCCCAGATCCCGGTCAACGACATGGCGAGAATGATGCCGATGGCAGCACTGATGGTGAGCAAGGTGGCGGAGCCCCAACGGGCCAGCCCCATGTTGAAGTAGCCCTTCACCATGTCGGAGACCGCATTGATTAGCGGGAAGCCCGGCACCAGCAGCAGCACGCTGGCCGCCATGGCGAGATAGGGTTGCGCGCCCCAGTTGAAGAAGGTGGCGCTGGATGCCAGCAAGGTGGCGATAAAACCGGTCACAGCAAAGTTGATAAGCGGACTGTGGTGATGACGGGCGATCAACTGACGCACCCGCATCGCCACGGCGGCGGAGCAACAGGTCACCAGGAAGATGGGCCAGTCACCGCCAAACAGCAGGCTGAAGGCGCCACAGGAGAGCCCGACCATGGGCACCACCAGCCAGGGGTGATAGTGGAAGGGGACGATGGCTTCGAGCCGCTGACGCACTTCACGGGCACCGATCAGTTCTTTCTCCGCCATGATGCAGATCCGCTGGATCTCGCACACCACCTGCATGTTGATGCCATGCTCGCGCACCCGGCGGGTGGTGGTGACACAGCCCCCCTGATAGAGGCTGGTGAGCACGATGGCACTGGAAGAGATGGCCATTTCGACACTCTCCAGCCCCAGCGCCATCCCCAGCCGCACCGTGGTCTGCTCGATGATCCGGCTCTCCGCCCCGAACTGGGCCAACATTTGACCCACCTTGACGATAATGCGGGTGATCTCTGTCTGTTGCTCCCGCGACAACACCCGTCTTGGTGTGATACTTCTCATAATCCCTTCGAGTCGTAGCAATAAAAATTTCGGCCATATTAGCCTAACTTTTACCGTTATTCATCCACCCCTATCACAACCTGGCCGATGAGTTATTACATGAAGGAAAAAAGAGGCCACATCACAAATACATTACCACTCATGTACAGGATCTTTAGCTACAACCAATTGAAATAGATAGAAAAAAGGCTTCGTTTGTGATCTGATTTAATCGCA